>JANOEF010000105.1:0-7601 GCA_031413075.1 Acidobacteriota bacterium
ACCGTCACAATGTGCGAATTTCGGTCAGTATTGATTTGGTCAACCAGAGCGGCCAAAGTGGTGGATTTTCCTGAACCGGTGGTCCCGGTGACCAAAACTAAACCACGTTGCTCCTCGGAAATTTTGTGCATAACGGGCGGCAGCCCTAATTCGCTAAAAGTCCGGATCACGTCCGGAATAACCCGCGCCACAATTCCGACTGAGCCGCGTTGTTGAAAAATATTAACCCGGAACCGTCCCAAACCTGAGACGCTGTAACCGATGTCAACTTCATAAGCCTCTTTGAAATGCTGCTTTTGCCGGTTGGACATCATCGAAAAAGCCATTTCCAAAGTCTCTTCCTGTGCCATCCGACTGACACCGGTCACCGGACGCAATTCACCATTGACGCGAATCACCGGAAAAGAACCAGCCCGCAAGTGCAGGTCCGAAGCCCCAAAGCTTATTGCCATCCGCAATAAATCGTCAATTCTCGTTGCCATATATAATGTAAGAAACTAGGTGGAAATTTTGAATCGAAAGAGTAGAAACTTTCAACTGACCAATGATGATTTTAACCGTGATAAACATTTGCGTCAACAAAAAAGTTCGGACACACCGTTTATCTCAGCAACAATTGTTTTATTTTCAGATTATTGAAAAGACTTTTACGTAAAATTTAAGTAAAATTATACCAATTGAGTTTTTTTTAGAAAATTAGGATAAGAATAAAATAATGCATTGTTTTAAGAGAAAGTTTTTAGTTTCATGGTTGATGGCGGTAGTGATGCTGTTCACTTCAACGCCTTTGACGTTGGCAAAATTTGACGAAGGGATGTTCACGCCGGATAAAATTGCAACCCTTCCTTTATTACAAAAGGGCTTAAAGATAAAGCCGACTGATATTTACAATCCCCAAACCGGCGGCATTTCAGAAGCAGTAGTCCGCCTTGACACAGGCTGCACGGGTGAATTCATCTCCCCAAACGGGTTGATTCTGACCAATCATCATTGCGGTTTCGACGCCTTAGTAGCGGCTTCGTCAATTGGCAAAGATTATGGAACCGAAGGCTACAAAGCCAATTCAATTAAAGACGAATTACCCGCTCAAGGTTTTTCGATCAGTATTCCGGTCCGGGTTGAAGACGTGACCAAAAAAGTTACGGCCGGCACAGAAAGTTTGTCCGGTGATGCCCGCGACAAGGCAATTTCCGACAATATTGCCAAACTTGAAGCATCAGAAAAAGGTAAAATTGCTGAGGGAAATACGGTCAGAGTCCAAGCTGTGAGCAACGGATACTTTTATTATCTGTATGAAAATAAACAAATTACAGATATTCGCGTAGTTTACGCTCCACCTCGAGACATCGGATTTTTTGGCGGCGATCCGGACAATTTTGAATGGTCACGGCACACGGGTGATTTCACTTTTCTTCGGGCCTATGTTGCGCCGGATGGCAAATCGGCGACATATTCCCCGAACAACGTCCCATTCAAACCGCGTAAATTTTTGACCATTTCATTAAATGGTGTCAAAGAAAACGATTTTGTGATGGTGCTGGGCAACCCGGGCGGCACGACTCGTTATCGTGAAAGCCAATCGGTCAATTATTCAGAACAGGTCAACTTCCCTTTTCTTTATGAATATCTGACAACTTGGATCAAAGGATTAGAGAATCTGGCGGCTGCCGATGAAGCTAAACGAATCGCTTTGCAAGGCAGCATTGCTAATCTCGCCAATACCCAAAAACTTTATCAAGGCGGAATTTTGGCCATGCGTCGTGCTGACATTGTTTCACAAAAAAAGGCGGACGAGCTTAAATTTACGAACTGGGTCAATGCCACACCGGCTCGAAAAGCTATCTATGGCAATCTTTTAGCTGACATTTCACGAGTTTCGGCTGAATTTTATCAAACGGGCGCCCGGGACAGACTCGTCCGAACTTTTCCAAATTTAGGCAACACCGGTTCATTCAAACAACTGGTAGATGCCGTGGTCGCCGTCTCGCAAGGAAAAGCGCTGACCGACCAGAAGAAAGGCGAAATCAACCAGGTTTTTGGAGGTCGTGAGCCGATGATCGAAAAAGATTTGCTCAAATTCTTTTTCCGGAAAGCCTCCGAACTACCCGCCGACCAGAAATTTCAGCCGGTAGAAACTCTTTTTGCCGGATTAAAAGACAATGCGCGACGCGAGGCGGAAGAAAACACTGCCGAAATGTTGATTAACAATCCCGACTGGAACTCGGCAGAAAAAGTTATCGGCATTTATTCGATGTCGCTCAATGCTTTGAAAGAAAAATATCCGAAAGTGGTTGACTTTGCCCTCGCTCACGTTAAAGAGCAAGGCGCAATTGCCGCCCGGACAGCTCAATTTAACGGCGAAATCAACAATTTGCGGCTGCTTTATATGCGCGGAATCAGCGAAATGAAAGGTATTACTCCCTACCCGGATGCTAATTTTACGCAACGCCTTACGTACGGAAATGTGAGGGGTTATGCGCCCCGTGAAGCCGTCCAATATACGCCGTTCACTACTCTGAAAGGTGTCATTGATAAGGATTCCGGCGTTTTTCCATTTATCGTTTCCAATAAATTAAAAGAGTTGCAGCGCACTAAAGATTTTGGCAGATTCGGTTTCGGCGATTCCGTTCCGGTCAATTTTCTTTCGACGACCGACTCGATCGGCGGAAATAGCGGAAGTCCGGTATTAAATGGGTATGGCGAGCAGGTTGGTATCTTGTTCGATGGTAATTACGAAGGATTAGGCAATGATATTTTCTTTAGCCCAGCCTACGGCCGGAGTATTTCAGTTGACATTCGCTATGTGCTATTTGTGACGGAAAAGGTCGGCGGAGCCGGTTGGATCCTGAACGAAATGAAAATAAAAGGCGGACGCACAATGGGGGCCGGCAAATAGGTTTTACCGAGTTGAACATCCGCGAAAGGGGCTTTGGCTATATAGTCAAAGCCCTCAGTTTTTTGGGGTAGTCAGACAAGAAATGATTTTGAACCTTAATTTCTGTCTCTTTTATTGTGTTTAGTGCGATAAATGCGGCGGCTGGTTTTGTCCTGTTTATGCTCGATACGGGCGCGTTCTTTCCAGGTCACTTTGCCGTCAGATTTAGCTTTCTTTTCATATTTTCTGGCCTCTGTCGAACTTTTCTTAAGGCCTTTTGCTTCACGTTTAGTGATTTCGCCGGATTTTGCACCTTGTTTAATCCGATGCTTTTGATTTTTTTGCCGTTGATCGGCTCTGCGTGTAACTTGTCCGTAGGATTCTGTCGAAAAGACCACAAAAACCCCTAAAACGAATAATGCTAAAAGTATTTTTTTCATAGAATTATGTCTCCAATGTTTAGTTTCGCCGGTCATATTTGATTCCTCTTTCAACTTGGTCTATGGCTTCTTTAACCAAATCAATCGCTTTATTGCGATGACCCCCTTTATCGGCAGTGGCTTTTTTTAGGTTATTCAAAGCCTGTTCAAGATCTGTTTTGGCCTTTTCCATAAAGGGCTGATCTGCTGAACTGGCTTCAAAGCCGGAAAAAATTTCTTCGGCGGCAAAATTTTCCTGCCCATTTCGACGGTCGAATCTGATTCCTTTGTTGACTTCAATAAGTGCCTGATTAACCAAATTTCGCGCTTTGTTGCGATGTCCGCCTTTATCTGCTGTGGCTTTATTTAAGTTGTTTTTGGCTTGATTCAGATTAACTCTGGCTGATTCCATAAAAGGTTGATCAACCGGCATCGCCAATAAATTAACGGCTAAAGTAAAACCAATTGCCAGCACAAAAATGCTTCTTAATTTTTTCATTTATTTATTCTCCTTGTTTTTGTAATTTTTCTTTTTCTGTTAGCCCAATTTTCAAATTCAGAATCGTGGGTAACGCCTCTTTTTCGAGCTTGCCGATGAACAATATCCGTATCATCCCAAACCGGTTTGACCTGACGTTTCTTACTCGTCGTATTTCCCGAAGCCGCATTTCTCTCCTGCATTCCTTCGTGTCCCTTCATTAGATTAGTCGCTACTGGTTTTGGATTGGCGACTCTAGCTTCGGTCGGCGGGTTGTTAGTGGATGGAGTGGCAACTTTTGCTTTGGCTCGCTTTCGCTTATTATTTTGCCCAAACGTGTTTGCCGCAAAAACCAACGCTAAACTAAATATGGCTGTTATAATTATAATTCTTTTTATCATTTCTCTTTCCTCACTTTTCCTTTTGTTATAAAATCAATCGAGTTCGGGAATTGTATTGAGTGACGCTAACATTAAAGTGATTTGCTTCAAAAGTCTTCAAAGAATCGCTCAAAAAGTTCTCAAAGAGTTCTCAAAGAGGTTATGAGTAGTGAAATCAATATTTTATATGAGTTTGGCAAGTTTCGTTTTAATGCCAAAACCAATACTCTTTGGCGTGAGGACGAGTTAATCTCACTCCCGCCCAAGGCTCTCGAGCTACTCAAACTACTCGTTGAAAAACAAGGTGAGGTCGCTTCGAAACAAGAAATCTTTGAAACAGTATGGGCGGAAACCTTTGTAGAAGAAGGCGTTTTGACCCAGAATATCTATACGCTCCGACAAGCACTTGGAACTGACGAAAACGGCAAGCAGTTGATTGAAAATCTGGCGCGGCGGGGTTATCGGTTGACTGTTCCTATTGCCAGCGAAAATCGGATCGGCGGATCAGCTCATGAGCGAACCCGTCAAATAAATTTAGAGTCTGAAAAAATTGCTAACTCTCCCTTCGTGCCTCGCCGTTTCGTCATCTCAATCGCAATTATTATTGGACTTTCGCTCGTCTCATTAATCGCCTACCGCTATCTTTTTTTTACCAATTCCGATACTTCCAAAATTCCCAAAGAACTTAAATTCAAACAACTCACCGATACCGGTGATGCCAGTTACCTGACGATTTCAGCTGACGGAAATTTGGTGGCTTATACTCGCGGAGCCGAAGTTTTTTTGCGAAATCTGCCAACTAATACCGAAACCAAACTAAATATTGAAAACATCAAGAGAACCGGGTGTTTACAGTTTTCACCTGCCGGAAATTTTATTTATTTCGGTACCGTTAATAATCGTGACGAAAAAGGAAGTGTCTTTCGAGTTTCGCCGACGGGCGGTTTGCCTCAAATGATCGCAGAAGATGTTTGGAGTGGTTTTTCGGTGTCTCCAAATGGGAAAGAATTAGCTTTTGTACGTAAATTTCCCAGTGAAAATAAACAAGGTTTAATCATCAAAGATTTAGAAACCGGGCTTGAAAAAACTCTCAAAACCTTAAAACTACCAGAAGTATTTTATTGGAACAATTACCCCGCCTGGTCAGCGGATGGTAAAAAAATTGCCATGGTAGCGACCACTCAAAGTGAACATTTTGCGCGTTTATTTTTAATCGAACGCGAATCTGCAACCGAACAAGAATTAAAACCTAAAGATTTCAGAAATGTGGAACAGGTTGTTTGGGCTTCGGATGAAAATTCATTGATTGCGGCTGCCAATGATGGCAATAATTTTCAGCTTTGGAAAATTTCTATCTCAACCGGTCAGACCAAACGGATTACAAACGACCTCAATTCCTATCTCGGGATTTCGATTTCTGAAGACAAGAAAAAACTGATTTCACGCCAAAGGATTTATTATTCAAACATTTGGATAGGCAAAAAAGGTGACTTAAATAATTTGAAGCAATTGACTACGGGAACTTCTCGCAATGACGGACTACTCGGGTTAACCTGGATTGATGAGGAAAAAATCGTCTATACCTCCAACGATGAAAAAATCCGCGATTGGAATCTGTGGCTTCTCAATACTGCTGACGGTTCACGACAAAAATTAACTTCTGATAATGAAATACAAAATGATTCGCCAACCGTTTCGGCAGATCAAAAGACAATATTTTTTGCCTCTGACCGCAATAAAGAGAGCCGGATTTGGCGAATCAATCCCGATGGCAGTAATCTCGCCCAAGTCAGCTTTGGCGAAGACGAAACTCATCATTTTCCGCAAGTCTCGCCTGATGGTAAATGGCTTTATTTCATCATCAAAAGCGGCCGGTCTTCGACCATCGGACGCAAATCTTTATTCGAAAACTCTGTTCAGGAATTATCCGGCAAAACTCAGTTTACGCCGGGTAATTTTTTATCGCTCTCGCCTGATGGAAAGTTTTTAGCTTTTCAAAATACCGGGCAAAATCAAAAGTCCGAAACAAATCCGAAACTTCACTTAGCCATTATGTCCACCGAAAATCCGCAAGAAGTCTCTTTTGCCGAGATTGAATCTTGGCGCCAAACAATTGTCTGGAATACGGATAGCAAATCTTTTGATTTCATCGTCGGCGACTACAAAGAATCAAATATTTCGCGTCAAACGGCCGAAAGCCCCACGCCGCCAACTAAAATTATTGAAACCGTTCCGGCCAGCATTTTCAACTTCGCCTGGTCGCCCAAGGGTGAAAATCTGATAGTTTCGCGCGGTCAACTCCTTCGTGATGTTGTTTTATTAACCAATTTTGAATAAATTAAAACGCTTTTCGCCGGGAGCGCTAGTCTCCTTGCCTGCACGTCGCGGAAAGCGGCGTAAAAGTCTTTGCGTGAAATCAACTTGTCGCTGGGAGCGCGGGCATCCTTGCCTGCACGTTGCGGAGCGACGTAAAAGTGTTTGCCTAAAATCAGCTTGAATTTCGGTCGAGACTTTTGAACGCTTTCGCGCTCAGCAGGCTGGGGATGCCGGCGCTCCACGCCATTAGTTTTTATCAGAACCCCTGTTGTGGGTTTTAATTTAGCGTCAATACTGGTCTTTACTAAGCAAATTCCGGTTTTTTTACTTAAGAGAGGTTGTTTTCAAATGACTTTGCCAGAACCTTAAATTACCTGTTGGATTTCCTTTGCAGATTGGCAATTTTGGGTTAAAATTGCCTTCTATTTTATGAGAAAAATCGAATTACCTTTACGATCCATTGAAACCTTTTTTGGTGTTAATGATGCAAATCTTAAATATCTGGAATCAATTTTGGCCGTTCATGTCAATGCCCGCGGAAACGATTTAGCGATTGATGGCGATCCAACTGATGTGGCTACCGTTGAACAAATTTTAAGTGACTTTGCTGATCTTTTCAGGGAGGGCAATTCATTTACTGATAAGGAATTACGCGATGCTTTTCGACAAATTGCCGAAGATCGAACTTATTCGCTCAAAGACCATTTTACCAAATCGCGATTTAACCCATCAGGCAAGAAGGCGGTGGCCGCCAAAACCGCCAATCAACGCAAATATATCGAAGCCATTCAAGAACACGATCTGACATTCGGGATCGGACCCGCCGGAACCGGAAAAAGCTATTTGTCCGTTGCGATGGCGGTTCAATCTCTGTTTTCTAAGCAAGTTTCACGCATTGTCCTGACCCGGCCAGCCGTTGAAGCGGGGGAAAAACTTGGATTTTTGCCTGGCGATTTACAGGACAAGGTTGACCCATATCTCCGCCCGCTTTACGATGCGCTCTTTGATCTGGTTGATGCCGAAAGAGTTACTAAAATGTTAGAAAAACGCATCATCGAAGTGGCTCCGCTGGCCTTTATGCGCGGAAGAAGTTTGAATGATTCATTTATCATCCTCGACGAAGCGCAAAATAC
>JANOEF010000106.1:0-11029 GCA_031413075.1 Acidobacteriota bacterium
CAAACCGAACAAATGATGACGACTATCACGGTGGGCAGCGAGGCGTTTTATTCGGAACTCGAAAAATACGAAGTCTGGCGCAATGATCCGCTCGCCAATCAATTCCCCTGGTAAACGGCAAAAGTAAAAGGAGAAAAGCAATGTTTCAAGACCACAAAAAATTAAAATTGAACGGGCGATTCGTTGTCCTTTTGACGATGTTTCTGCTGTCGTTTTTCGTACCGGCAAATGAATCTTTGGCTCAAACTCAGCAGCCGACAAACAGAACTCCAATCGGTGTCATTAACGGCAAGCCAATTTATTCTGATGAGATTATCAATACCATCAACAATGACAGTCCCTTTATGCCACCGCTGGAGGATGATAAATTAAACAGCTCATCCACCCCTAATCCGAATGCCACGCCGATTGCGACACCCGTGCCGCGCCCGACAGCGCCATCATTTGACAAGCAAATTGACAATATGATGAAAACGGCGAAGGACTGGCTTTTTGTCTCAATTTTGAATACCTTGGTGCGTCCCCTGCTTCCCTATCTGACATTTTTTGCGTGGATTATTGCCAGTTTTGTCCTGATTATATCTTTCTTGCGGAAGTTTTCGGATGAGCGGGGTTATTCCGTCGAACAGCTTTTTCGTTGGGGAATCCGCACCCTTGTTTTTATGCTTGTGATTGGTAGTGCGCCGTATTTGCTGGATATATTTACGCTTGTCGGCAAACAAATCGCCAGCACGGTCAAAAGTGCGAATGTCGAAATGGTCAAGGAATTTGACCGAAAAATGCTTGTCTATGTCAGAGCAAATTTCAGTGTTGACGATCCAAACGCAATTATTGCCGAACAGCTCCCAAATGGTGAACCCGGAATTCTAGGCGTGATAAATAACAAAGAATCAAGTGTGGGGGACATCACGGCGGATTTGAACTTTTTGAATTGGAATATGCCCCGCATGTTTACACTGCTTGTGATCAGTCAAAACATCATCAAATTCGGCGGCGTTCTGCTCGCCCTCGCCGGACTTTTTATTCTGATCGGCTTAAAACTCTCCTCGCCCATTATGGCTGCCCTGGGTTTTGACGATAAGTTCGCCGCCCAGACCTTTTATCCCTTTTGTTGGGGCGTGGCGACATTTTGTTTGTCTTATCCGATTGTTAAAGAAGTGGCGATGTATATTGCATACTCAATCGGTATCATCGCACTTTCGATTTACAATAATGAGCCGCTTTACACGCTTGATCCGGCGACGGCGAAAATCATCTCCACGGGCAGTTATGATCCGGGCAGTAGTGCGGCAATCGTTACGTTTTTATTTTTCATCGCCGCGCTTTCCTACATTTTGAGCGTCGTTTTGGCATATAAGCTCCTGCGTGGACAGGTTTATGAATCGGTCAATCAGGTTTCGATGGGTTGGATGCTGTCGGCAGTCGGCACTGCTCTGGAAACTCACGGGCTGGTAGCTGGTTCGGCAATCAACCGTCAAGCCGAAAATACGCAAATTCAGGGAATTTACAACGCTGAAAAAGTCAATGCCAACGCTGCTTACGATGCCGGTAAACTTCAAACCGATGCGAGACGTGTTCAGTCAATCGCCGGTGTCCAAGGGAGTTTGCAAACGACGCTCGGTCAGATTTACGGCAATCAGACCACGAATATGCTCATTACAAACTCGAACCGGACCATGCAATTGCAACAAACAAATGCCATGACGCAGCGCGAATTAGGTTCGCAACGCGTTGACTTTACCGACCGAACTAACCGATTAGGTTTTGAAACACAACGGGAAAAAAGCACTCGCTGGGTCGATAACGAAGCCCAAAAGAATGAAAACATTCTCAATATGACTCCGGGTAGTAATGCTCTTGGGACGCGCGGATTGAGTGGAGTGGTTGCCAACTGAGCAGGCGAAGTGACCGGTATTCCAATTGACCCGTCGCAGGTTCGGCAAAATTTAGGTAATCAAGTCTCTAACGAGCAATATCAATTAAATTTTGGGCAGAATACCCGCACGTTGAGTTCCAATCGACAGAACCTTGAAAACTACCAATCAAATATGGAATCCAGCATTAATCAAAATGCCGATTCGACAATTTCTGCAATCAACCAAGGCGCAAGTATTAGTGCGGGTGCTGCTAAACAAGGGGCAGCTACGCAAATGGGGGGAATAAACAAGGGATATAATTTAGAGATCAAAGCCAATGAGGTTACTTTTGCCGGACGCAATGATGCGGCACTGATAAATAAAAATTCGGCGGAAGATGCCGCCCATTTGAGAATGGTCTCGACGGTCGTGACGGGATTTTTCCGCGATATGGATCGCCGATTGGAGGAAATGAAACCAAAGTATTGATTAATTTTGATAAGTTTCCGAAAACTTTTCAAAAATAAAGCGGTTAGCAAAAATGCTTTGTGATTTTTTCCTCAGAAACGTCAATGACAACTTCGGGATATATTCGGGTTAGCGTGAAACGTCCTTGTCTAATTTGCGGCAAGCCGGATTGGTGCAGCCGCACCGATGATGAAACGATTTCGTTTTGCGCTCGGGTCACAACGGGAGCCGACCGCATAAGTCTGCGGCAGGGTTGGGGCGTTTTTTATCACGACCGTGACTTGGCTCACAAGCCTTCTCAGCAAAAACATGAGCCGCGAAACCTTTGTAAAATACAAACCGAAGAAATCAGCCTCGCGCCGCTGGAAATAAGAGATTTTATTTACGCTTCTTTGCTCAGATTATCGCCTGCCGGTAATTATCCGTGTTTGACTGTCGGCAAAAAAGGCTTGTTGGAGCGGGGCTTGGCAAATTTTGCAGATTACGGCGGACTTCCCGGCTCCGTCTCTGAACGGAAAGATTTAGCGGCGCAATTAAGCATTCTGCTTAATCAAACTTTCACTTCTTTCGTCCGCCAAAATCCGCTTGGACTACGGCACGTTCCCGGCTTTTGGATTGATGATTACGGTGAGGCAAACCTCTGGCAACCTCAAGATTTTCCGCAGCCGTTTCTCTTAATTCCTTATCGCAACCCGACGGGACAGATTCAAGGCTGTCAAATTCGATTTCCGGGACATCTCTCTGCCAATAAAAAGCGGTATCTGTGGCTTTCCTTGCCCGCCCGGAACAGCGCGAGTTCTGGAACGCCGTTGCACTTTGCCAGTTGGAAAAATTTCGGACAAAAAGATAATTTCGGTTTGCCCGTTTTAGTGACTGAAGGTGCGCTCAAAGCCGATACCGTTGCCAGTTTAACTTCAGAGTTTCTTGTGATTGCGGGCGGCGGCGTAAGTTGCTCCCAAGATTTAATCGTCAAATTAACGCAGGGTGTTCCGTTGGCTCTTGCCTTTGATAATGATTACCGCGAAAATCCGGCAGTCGCCCGCCAACTAGCCAAACTCTTGAAATTACGTTTCGGCGATAATCGAAAAAATAACGTTAAGGCGGCGACAGAAATTCTCGTTTGGTCACACGCTTATAAAGGCGTGGATGATGCACTTTTGAACAAAGAAAAAGTGCAAACGGTAAATATTCTCGACTGGTTTTCCAGTCTTGATAAAAATTGCCGGATAGAAGTTCGCCAAGTTTGGGAAGAAACGGCATAGCGTCTATTTGCGTTTGGCTTTTCAGATTTGGTTAATTCAATACGCCGTGACGATAAAGCCAGCTCACTCCAATTGCCAGAAGGGTGGAAAAAATTTCGTCATTTGAATATTTTTTGCCTGTTTCCAAATTTATTCTCGCTTTGATTTCTGACATCTGATAAACGACTTCTTCCGTGATAGTTAGCGAACGCCGCGTTGTTTCCTCTGCTCGTTTGACGAACTCGAATGCTTCGGCGCGTAAATCTCGATAATTTTCGTGATTAGTTGCCCCCAGAGCTTCTCTTAAAAGAAAATCAATGATGACATTTTGCGTAAACTGTTCGTCAATCGTGCGGAATTTGGCTTTCAGTCTGGTCGTGTCAATAATCAGCGCGCGGGGAATCGAAAACGGGCGGGTTGTATTTCGCCCCTGCCCCGCTTTTGACGAAGCTATATTTGTAGCAATCGTTTCCAGATCGCTTAAATTTGCACCGAAGCCTTGAAGATTTTCCGTTTTGGTAGAACTTTGGTTTGGTGCGGAAGAATTATTTTTTGCTTCTTTGGCTTGAGCCGAATTGTTTGGCTTTTTTTTATTTTCAGCCGGAACTTTGCCGATGAGTTCATCAATCCGCGACTTTGTTTGTCTAGACTGTTCGTTATTTTGACTTACGGAAGGGGTAGAACTTTCTTCGGTTTTTGAGCCGAAAATCTCTTTTTGCAGATTATCGAGTTCTTCCAGATCAACTTTTCTTTTAGGCGCAGTTCTGATTGCCATCGTTTATCCTCCTTTGCTTTCAAATAGATTACTTTGCGGCTGTTTTCTTCAAATCCCTTGCGGCAACAGTTGATTTTTTTGCATTTTTGCCTAGACCTAAGATTGCTTCGATCTCGCTGACAAATTCGCGCATTTCGCGCTGTCCTTCGCGGTCGGATTCGGTTCGTCCGGCAATTTCCAAAACTGATAGTCCGCTTGAGCTGTTTTCGTAAATATTGCGGTTGCCGATAGTTGTGGTCATCAGCGGTATTTCATAATCTTTAAGAGCTTCTCCCATTTCAGCGGAAACTTTGCGTTTATCACGACGATTCAACAAAAATCGGGCGGCAAAATCACCGGAGCGGATTGCCGCAACTTTTTGAATTAGCTGTGTCGTGACATCAGAACTCCAGAGTGAATAATTTCCAGGCATCAACGGAATAATCACGAGATTAGCGGCTGAAATAACTCCCAGTGAGACAAATTCATTGCGTCCCGGCGTATCTACTACGACAATATCGAAGTTTGTGGCAAGGTCTTCCAAATCAACCGTTACTGCCGAAGCGTTGACTGTTTTTTTGTAATACTTACTGAAACTTCGGACCTTATATTTTTCAGCGTAATCTTCATCCCTAGCGTTACACCACAACTCACTGCTTCCCTGTTCATCGGTGTCCAGCAAGATGACGCGGTATTTTTCGCTTAAAATTGCCGTTAAATTCGTGGCTAAGGTAGATTTTCCGACCCCGCCTTTTTGGTTGACAAATGCGATTACTTTAGAAAGATTTGGTTTTTGAATAGGCATTTTTTTTGGATTTGATATTTGGTAATAAGCTAGAGTTAAAGAAATACTTTAACTCTTAATATTGTTTTAATACATTAAAAGTTTTTTGTCAATAACTACCTTTACTAAATTAAAAGTTACTACATTCACCTTTTACACCTTTACATTTACTTTATTCACGTTTTGTGCTGATTTTACTGTTAGCACTTTTTACACCTTTTACACTTTTTACACTTTTTACACTAAAATAATAAGCGGTTGGTAAAAATGGGGAAGAGATTGGAAATGAGTGAATTACAAAAACAATTCAAGTTCGTCATTAAACACATAACTGATTTTTGGAAGGAAAGGAGAAAATCAAAAATACTGATTTAATCAAAATATGTCAGAATTGCCGGCAGAACAAAATCCGGCAACTCTAATTTCGGCTTTCGGCACATCACCTCTGCCCTTCAAAGATTGAAAAACGGGGGCAGATTCATCGGATTATTCGGCACTGAAGCACTAAAGAAAACACAAAAAGGGGAACAGTTTCTTAGAAATCTAACAGAAAATTTCTCCATCAAATCAATCATTCACCAGCCTAAGGATGCCTACTACAGATATGGAACAAATATACCGGTGTCCATTCTTTACATCGTCAAAGACGAGACTCGAAAACCGTTAGAAAAAGTGCTGAATTTCACCTGCTCAAATCTCGAAGATATTTTGTCACATCCCGAAATTCATAATTGGACACAAAAGTAAAAGAAACATTGAAGCGAGACCATCTCAAAACCAAGAATAAAATAAAATGAAGATAAATCATACCGAACACGGCAATAAAAATATGCCTTTCAATGAAATATTGGTCGGAAATCAACCGAACAACGAAGGAAATAGGGCGAAGTATGCACCAAATATAAACCAAAATCAAAAAGATTCTCTGGCTGACAATCTTACTTCTCCAAGCGAGGGAGATAATCAAAGTAACGAGCCAGGAAAACCTTTTGAGGAAAACCTTTATGACTGTGCTTATTTGACGGGGGGCGCAACTCATCCCGGCGTAATAGTTGAAACTGCCGGGCTTGCCAACATTAAACCGCCACGCCCGACTTATCGCCCGCGATTGCCGGTTGAACTGGTTACGAGCGGTAAAATTTCCGAAATTCAGATTGAGCGGATTATATACGCAGGTGTTAACCACCGGCAAAAATTACCAAATTCTGTGGCTTGTGCGGGAATTTCCATCGGCGACGGAACGGGGGTCGGGAAAACCGGAACTATTTTGGGAATTATTCTCGAAAATTGGTTTTCGGGGCGGAAAAAAACGATTTGGTTCAGCGTCAAATTCGATTTAATCAAAGCCGTCAAAGATGAAATGGCGAGGCTCGGAATCAACATTCCGATCAAACTTATTAGCGATTTCAAACCGGAAGAAGAAATTACGCTTGGAAGAGGCATAGTTTTTTGCACCTACCAATCACTCATTGCCAAGTCGAAAAAAGGTCGCCGCCGGCTTGATCAATTAACTTCCTGGCTCGGCAGGGAAGGCTTACTGATTTTTGATGAAGGACATCGCGCCAAAAATTATTTTGCTGACGAGCGGCGCAATGGAACGCAAACCGGAGCAGCAGTCGCTGAAATCCAAGACCTGGAAAAATTCCCCGATTATCGGGTGGTTTATTCATCAGCGACGGCGGCAACCGAGGTGCAGCATCTCGCCTATATGATCCGGCTGGGATTGTGGGGGCAGGGAAGTGCGTTTGCCGATTTTTCCGAATTTGCCCGTGAAATCGAAGAAGGGGGCATCGGCGCGATGGAAATGGTTGCCCGTGACCTGAAAGCAATGGGGGGATATTTATGCGGTAGCCTCTCAATGAGCGTTGATCCTGAAAACGGTTTGAGCGTTGAATATCGTGAAGTTATACACCGCCTAACCACGCACCAACGCGAAATGTATGACAATATGGCGCGTGTCTGGCAGACGGTGTTGCAGAAAACTGAAAAAGCTCTCACTTTGACCAACAGCGAAAAATTCTTACGCCGCCACATTGTCAACAACTTCTGGGCAGAGCATCAACGCTGCACGAAAGCAATTATCACCGCCTTCAAAGTTCCGACTTTAATTGCGGAAATTGAACGCGCGCTCGCCGAACAGCATTCGGTCATCATTTCGATTACCAGCACGGGTGAAGCGAGTCTGACACGCCAGATGGCTCGCTCGGCAGACGAGGAAGAGGCGATTTCCGATCTTGATTTCAGTCCGCGTGAAACGCTAAACAGACTCATCGAAAGTTGTTTTCCGACTGCGCTTTATCAGGAAATAACCGACACCGTGAAGGAAAAAATAAAATATGAACCGCTCCTTGGCGAAAACGGGGAACAAATTCACTCGAAAGCCGCCCTCGCTCTGAAACAGGAATTGCTTGACCGATTGGCGACTTTGCAGCTGCCCGAACATCCGCTCGACCAGATCATCAATCATTTCGGGACGGAAAATGTCGCCGAGATGACCGGGCGCAAGATGAGATTAGTCAAACTCTCTAATGGCGAATTTGCCCATCGTCCGCGCGGCATCGCGGGCATTCCTCAGCGACAGACCAATCTCCACGAACTCCAGCAATTTCAGGGCAAACGGAAACGGATTGCCATCATGTCGGAAGTCGCCGCCACGGGCGATAGTTTGCATTCCGACAAACGGGCAATAAATCAGCAGCGACGTGAACATATCGCTGCCGAACTCAAATGGTCAGCCGATAAACAGTTGCAGGATTTTGGGCGTTCGCATCGCAGTAATCAAGCCTCACCACCGATTTATTTGCTCATTTATACCGAACTTGGCGGCGAAAAACGCTTTTCGACTTCGATTGCCCGCCGCCTGGCAAGCACCGGAGCCTTGAACAAAGGAGATCGGCGAGCGAATCAAATCGGCGGGCTGGAGAAATTCAATCTCGAATCGAAAGAAGGACGCGCCGCTTTGAAAATCGTTTATGACCGAATTTTGGCAGGTTTTCAGATTCCCGGATTAGCTAACTCAAAACTCACCATTTACGATATGGGGTTATTGACCAGGAGCGAATCAGGTGAAGAAACCGTGTCTGAGAATGAAAAGCAAAATATTGTCCGCTTCTTCAATCGCCTTCTTTCGCTTGAAGTTGATCGCCAGAACGCCCTTTTTGAATATTTCTACAAAATTTATTCGGAAACCGTTGAACATCTCAAAGCTACGGGGAAATACGACTTAGGGATGGAAGACATCAAGGCAAATTCCGTTAAAATAGCGCGTGAACCGCAAATTATCAATCGTGACCAAATTACCGGCGCAACTACCCATCTTTACGAACTTGAAATAATTGTTCCTAACTCTCCGGCGCGTTTTGAGGACTTAGAACGGGAAGAATCTCACTTTTATCGAAAACTCGGCTTGGACGGGACGGAATTCATCGCGGCGCGTCCTTCTCTCATTCACACCGATCCGGAAACAGGAGAAAGTTACCAAACATATGCCGTCTCTCGTCCGGTAGGCAAAAATTTGTTCTATACAAGCGAAGCCGAACTTACCGCCCGTTACCGACTGGTGGCGCGGGGGAAAGCCGAAGATTGGTGGAACGGGGAAGTCGCGCGCATTCCGCCAGTTATTAACAAAACCGTCTTTTTGTTAAGCGGTGCGTTAATTCCGGTGTGGCGGCAAATCAAAAACGTCAAAGATGCAGCGTTCAAAATCGTGCGGACGACCACCGATGAAGGCGTGCGCCTGGTTGGTCTCCAGATTCCGAAAACTCAGGTCAGTGAAATCATTCGGCTATTTGATGGCGTGTGGGGAAGGCAGGAAACTTCAGATGAAATTTTCCAAAGCGTTCTTGACGGCAAAGAGTCAGTCGAACTCACCGAAAATATTCGACTGAAGAGTTCAAAATTTTTCGGCTCATTTTACGTCGAAATTGTGCCGGGCAGAGCAGAACACCCGAAAAATTTTCGCGCCTTAGGCTTGACGAGCCTGACGCAAAAGGGACGCGAACGATTTCTCTTACCCCAAAATGAAGAGGAATCAATCAGGTTGCTGCAAAAACTTTTAACCCAATTTCCGCCTCTTTCCGCCACAAATCAGACGGTTAACCGGATTGACGAGAAAATCTCCATCCAAAACAAAAATAACCCAACAAATAATGCAATCGAAAATGTTGCTCCGATTAACGTGCGAGAGTGGCTGATTGAGCCTGACCCGGAAGAATTTTCCCGCATTAGAGCGTGGGATTCGCTGATAACGGGATAGTTTTTCCTGGACGCTCACAATTCCAAAACTAAATTTATGAAAATTGACCGAACCCGACTGGACGCAGCTTTTTTACTTGCCCAAAAAAATCTTGACCAGCAAAGTTTCCCCGACTTTATGAAGGAAAGGTGGCGGCGTGCATTGGAAAAAGCCAAACAGCGAATTCTTGAACAACCATATTTTGCCTGGCAACCTGAACAATTAATAATAATTTCCATTCCCAAGGAAAACAGCAAGGAAATTGGATCTCGCTTTTACCATGTAAACGATGAGACGTGCAGCCGCCTTGATAAAATAGGCTATTGTCAGGCATTTTATGAAGGTTTTCCGTGCTGGCATCGTGCCGCTTTTCTACTTCTGAGCATTTACTTTGAAAAATTGGGGGAAATTCGGGCGAACAATTCTCAAGAACGCTCTGTTGTAGTCCCAAATGTCAACTTTGGTTGACACTTTTAGTTGACACTCCTGCCAACTTTGGTTGACACTTTTTAGCTCCTGATTCGGACAAGTTTAATTCAGCAATGTTCTTATCAGGTGTGCTTGCTATAGTTTAGGAGGATAAATAAAGGCATTTTAAAAATGTGGCACGAGTTTTGTAGATAGAAGAGCAAAACTTTACCATTATGGAAGCACAATTTTATCAAACTCGTGAAACTGAAAACTTCAATTCGCCGGTGTTGCCGCCCAAAGAAACAGGTTTGACCAGACGAACGATCATCAACTCGAAAACCTTTCTCCTGAATCAGAAAATTGAACGCTATGCCCGCTCCAATTACCACATTCTCGTCACGGGTGAGCGCGGCACCGGGAAAACAACTATTGCCCGTGAAATTCATCTGAAAGGTCCGCGCCGCAGTAAACAATTTGTCAGTTTAAACTGTGCGACACTCCAAGCCGAACTCGTCGAAGCTGAGCTTTTCGGGTATGAAAAAGGGGCATTTACCGGGGCGAATCAGATGAAGCCCGGACTTTTTGAAACGGGCAGCGGCGGCACGGTTTTTCTTGATGAAGTCGGCGAACTCAGTCTGAGTCTGCAAGCCAAGCTGCTCAAAGCGGTCGAGGAAAAACAAATCCGTCGCGTCGGGGGCAGGGGTGAGATTTCGGTTGATCTACGGATTATTGCCGCGACCTCAAGAAACTTACCTGCAATGGTAGCGAACGGAGAATTTCGCGCCGACCTTTATGACCGTCTCAATGTGCTTAACTTAAATACGATTCCGCTCCGCGAACAACGAGAAAAAATCAGCGAGATTGTGATTAAAGGACTCGAACGCGAGCGATCTGCGGTCGGGCGCACAGTAAATTTTCAAATTGAGCCTGCCGCTGTTGCGCGGCTTGAAAATTATGCGTGGACGGGAAATTTTCGCGAACTTCACAACTTTGTTTTAAAATTGGCGATAGAATTTTGCGAAGCCGAAATTATCACCGAAAATGATATTCGGGTTTTATTATCGTCAAAAGATAAAGTTTTGACCTCAGCCGACCAAATCCTTCTCAACATCAATTTGGAAGAGCCGCTTGACCATATTATTGAGCGCGTCAAGGAAGAATACATTAGCCATCATTTGAAAGACAAAAGTTTTCGCCGCACTTCTCAGCATTGCGGCATCTCATTGAGTATGATCAGAAGAATCGCCTATAAATTTGAAACAGGCAATTCCCGACAAGATT
>JANOEF010000107.1:0-3285 GCA_031413075.1 Acidobacteriota bacterium
TTATCGGTTTCGTGGTCATAGCCGAGTAGATGCAAAATGCCATGGAGAATCAACTGTTTAATTTCTAATTCGAGCGTCAAGTTATTCTCCTGAGCCTGACGTTTTGCCTGTTCCAGCGAAATCACAATATCACCGAGAAAACTATCATCTGCATCAAATTCGTCTGCTTCGTAGGGAAATGAAAGCACATCAGTGGTTGAAGGTTTCCCCCGGAAATCACGGTTTAATTCGGTCATTTTTTTATCGGAAACAAAAGCGATTGTGACAGTTTTTTGGTTTAAAATTTTACCTAAAGCATATTCCGTAAATTCTTGAAAATTCTTAGTTTCAATTTTAATTTTCCGTTGTTGATTAATAATTTCAGCCATTTATGATTAAATCCGCCGCTTTTTCTGCCACCATCATAACCACTGCATTCGGATTTCCGCCAATCGCCGTGGGAAAAATCGATGCATCAACCACTCGTAAATTCTCAGTTCCGTGAACTTTCAATGTGGCATCAACCACTGCTAACTCATCAGTTCCCATTTTACAGGTTCCGACCGGGTGATAAATGGTCTCGACATTTTGGCGAATGTAATCGGCGATTTCCTGATCGCTCGAATGGTGGTAGATCGCCTTGATTTTTTCGTCTGCGTACACCTCTCCGCGAAAATCGTCAAAGGCTTTGGCGTTGGTCAAATCAATGCACAAGCGATAACCTTTGGCCATTAGTTCCAAATCTTCCGCGTTTTCAAAATAATTTGGCTGAATAATCGGCGCATCATTCGGGTTGGTTGATCGAAGCCCAACAAACCCTCGACTTTTCGGGCGAATGAGCGTTGGACCGACAGTAAATCCGTGACCTTTGGGGACAATAAAACCGTGACTCAGATAATAAACCGGAGCGAAATGGATTTGCATATCCGGTCTGGATTGTGCCAAATCCATTTTAACAAAACCTCCTGCTTCCGGCACATTAGAAGTTAAATGTCCTTTTTTGAAAAGCAAAAACTTGGCTATACTCGAAATTGATTCGGCGTTTGCCAATGAAACCGGCTTTTTGCAAACGTGAGAAAGCCCGACCACCAAATCATCTTGCAGATTTTCTCCGACACCGGGTAAATCAACTATTGTCGGAATTTTAAATTTTTTGAGTTTTTCCGCTGAACCAAGCCCAGAAAGCATCAACAGTTGCGGAGAGTTATACGCGCCGCCGCAAAGTATTACTTCGCCTTCGACCTCAGCGGTTTCCGTCTGTCCGTCTTTGACAAACTCAACATTACTGACATTTTTTCCGGTAAAATTGAGCCGTGAAACCAGCGCATTTGTTTTGACAGTCAAATTTGGACGATTCAGGACAGACTTCAAAAAAGCAACGGCGGTGCTGCATCTTTTTCCACCTTTTTGGGTGACTTGAAACAGGCCAAAACCGTCTTGCTCGACTCCATTAAAGTCTTTGTTATGAGTAAATCCGAGTTCGACGGCGGCCTTGACTAACGCATCGGAGAGCGGATTCGGAGAACGCAAATCCGCCACATTGAGTTCTCCGCCCGTTCCGTGAAAATCATCTGCGCCACGCTCTTGATTTTCAGCTTTTTTGAAATAGGGCAGAACATCGTTGTAACTCCAGCCTGCATTGCCGAAACTTTCCCATTCATCAAAATCGGTCCGATGGCCACGGATATAAATCATAGCGTTCATTGAGCTTGAGCCGCCGAGTGTTTTTCCACGCGGTTGAAATAGCTGACGATTATTGAGGTGGATTTGAGGTTCGGTCTCATAATTCCAATCAACTTCCGATTTGAAAAGTTTGCCGAACGCCGCCGGAATATGAATTTCTTGTTTTTTATCGGGCGAACCGGCTTCGAGCAAAAGAACTTTTGTTTGTGAATTAGCCGATAAACGATTGGCAAGCACACAGCCCGCCGAACCGGCACCAATGATGATGTAATCGTATTTCATAAAAATTCTCCGAATGGAATATTACAATGATTTCAGTTTTTGAGTGTGTGATTTTCGGAAAAAAAAGGAGTTTTAGTTTGTAATAATTCCGCGACAAAATTGGTCGGCTCGTTTCAATAAACTCGGTTCACGAAAGTTACCGTCCATATTTTCGATATTCCGGGCGGCTTCATCCAAATCAATTCCGACTGAAGTTACATAAAGAGGATTTTGGCTAGTTCCGCGATAAACTTCCTTCACTTTGGAATGAATGGCAAACTTACTTTTCGCCACACCAATCACAGGAATTATTCCGCCTAGTTCGTTGTAAAGATGTCCGCCAAGTCCGAGTTTGTTTTCATCCAGCCAAACATAGCCGTCAACCACAATCACATCGGGTCGCAAATTATGTTTTGTAAGCAATGAAATTATGCAAGGCAATTCACGCTTATAAAATTTGCCAGGTTCATAGGGCGCGACATTGTGCGTTAGTTCGACAAAGTCTTGAGTTGAAATGATATCAGCCCAATCATCAAAACAGACGCAAGCCGTTGTCGCATCGTCATTTAGGTAGTGAACATCAAAGGCGGCAATCATTCAGGCAAACTTTGATTGTGTAGTAGAAACTATTTAATCTAACTTAGTTTATAACTAAAAATTTTCTCAGCAATAAAGCTGAAAATCCAAGAGCAGAAAAAGTTAAAAAGAGAAACTATATTGATTCCAGCAATCAAAAAAAAGATAAAGGGAAAGTTCCTTGAATATCTTTCAAATGAGATATTCGCTGTTTGATAAATATCGCTTCCGATAAAAACAAGCAAAATTGAAATATTTGTTGCCAAAATAACAGATAGAAAAAGTTTGGTTCCACTTCTCAATTTAGGAAAGTGGAAAACTTTGTAAATTGTGGCAAAACTAATCAAACAAACAATTTCACAAATCGGAAACCAACTTAGCCTGTTTAAAACAAAAAAACTTGGGATCGGCGGTCCGTCATCCCAAAAAGGAGCAGTCATAAAATACAAAACTACTCCCAATCCCAAAGCTGTTAATGTAATTGTTAAGAGTCCAAAATCAATTTGTTTAAAATCAATTATTCTCATTTTCTTTCAAATCCTCTTCCTCATAAGCCTCGACAATCAATTGCACAAGGCGATGGCGAACCACATCTCTTTTGGTGAAATAAACGAATTCGATTTCAGGGATATTTTGCAAAACCCGTTCCGCTTCCTTGAGGCCGCTTCGTTGACCGCGGGGAAGGTCAATTTGGGTGATGTCGCCGGTTACCACGACTTTTGAACCAAAGCCGATGCGAGTCAGGAACATCTTCATCTGTTCGCCGGTGGTATTTTGCGCTTCGTC
>JANOEF010000108.1:0-1806 GCA_031413075.1 Acidobacteriota bacterium
ACTGTCCGCGGCAAATCGTCTGATTCGTTTTTTGTCCAAAACGAATTCATATACGAACTATAAGTGGTTTTTGGTTTACGATCTTCACGCCGATAGATGTCGGCTCCATATAGACTTCGAAGTTTGCGGGCCAAATCTGTATTGTCCAAATCCGTCATAATACGTGGATTGTCCGGATTTAAGCCAATATTATCCGCAAAAACAGGTGTCTTGTTCCACGGCTGATTTTTTATGGTTGTAAGAATTGGAGTATTCGGGATACTTTTCTCCGTCAAAATCCCGTTCTTATCGGCCTTTGCCAATCCCAGAAAGCTAAATAGGACCTGATAACGATTATTGGATTCGGTGAGGAAACGATCAAAATCAACCCAGTCCGCGCGGCTCCCGTGTCCGGTAAAACTTTTGCCAATATTTATGCCGAAAATTGAGTTGTCGTTAATAGCACTGCCGGAAACTCTGAAATCCCTACCAAGGTTCAAGGTAGGATGCACGGCAAGGACAGCCGACGCCCACAGTGGTTTGGTGGTAGAACCCATGACCACCGAGTTTTCAAAATTACGATCACCGCCATAGAGTTGACGAAGAGAATAGGGAAACCTCTTTTCCACCGTTTGAGACGGTGGAAACCACACGCAATCCGTCTGTTTGTTGTAGCAAATCATCTGCCATTTTTTACCTGGTGCAGATCGTGGAAAGCTACCTAAAGCTAATGTTGCACCATTATTAGATTTGGCAGAGAGCCTTAAAACCGTCAAACCGATTCGAGGCGGTAATTTGGCTTTGCCGGAAACCGTCTTTTTGTGCAGCTCGATTCCTTTCCGGTCAATAAACGAGAGCGCCGACTTGTGCAATTTTTGATCAAGCGAGATCTCGTTATACATTTGCTTTGCATCGTCGGCCTTCAATCTTTCCCATTCCGTGGTGAGAGCGGCACCCATCCAGTCGGTCCACGAAAGTAAATGCGGATCAAGGTTCGAGGCGGTTACCCATTTTCCTTTGACCCAGGCAGCGCCAAGCAACTTGTCCCCGCCCGTCAGGCCGATCTGTGGTACCTGATCCTTTTTATCTTGAACATGAAAAGTCCTGATCACGTTAAATGCAGGATTGAATCTGACCGCAAACGGAAAAGGTTGATTCCCCGCATCTCCTTCTTCGGAAATCCTCTCAACCATCAAAAGAAAGGGCTTACGCGGCGGCCTCGCGGGCACATCATTCAGGCGCATTTCGTCCAGCAGTTTCTGATATCCTTGAAAATCGGTAACGGCTGTTAGTTTTCCCGCGAAATCGGGAAATGTTCCACTTCCAAGTCGGTCGTTGCAACCTAGTGCGTTGAATCGATTAATCTGCTGGGCAAGAAATGAGGTTTCGGAATTTGTTTTTGCGTACTTCAGACTATAGTGATTTTGATTCAATACCAATTTTGGGCATTCTTCGACCTTTTCACTATCCTGTTCAACGCGAATAACGCGAACATCAATTGCACCGTTCGTGTTGTCCCTGACCGAGTTCCAATTAAAAACCGCTAGGCTATCGTCAAACCAAATGAGAATGCCTGCACTAGTAACGAGGATAAAAAACATAGCGGGGAAAATAAATACTAACAGTGCCTGCCTCCAAGGTTCCTTCGACTTAAACACGAAGGTCTTAATACCTATCCACCGTTTGGCCATTGACGTTGCAGCATCTCCTTCATCAACGACCGGGTCTTGATTTGGTTTGCCATCACTAAATATCGTTACCGCTTCGCTGTTCAACCTGCCATTCTTGTCATAACGCCAAAACATCGCGTTGATGGCAAAAGCAAAG
>JANOEF010000109.1:0-3315 GCA_031413075.1 Acidobacteriota bacterium
GGCTATGATTGAGTTATGAATCAACTAAAAAGAATCACCTTCAATCAGAAAGTTATGGGTGGCAAACCTTGTATTCGCGGCTTGCGCGTAACTGTCGGCGCAATCGTCGGGCTTGTTGCTGCCGGACATTCGTTCGCTGACATTCTAAAAGCCTATCCGTATCTTGAGGAAGAAGATTTGCGCGAAGCTCTCGTCTATGCGGCGTGGCGCGTCGAAGAAATCGAAGTTCCGCTTATCGTCGCATGAAAATTCTAATTGATATGAATTTGTCGCCCGATTGGGTAGCGGCTTTTGCGGCAGAAAACATCGAGTCGGCGCATTGGTCAACAGTTGGCGACCCGCGAGCCGAAGACACGGAAATTATGGAGTATGCGCGGGCGAACGCTTACGTCGTTTTCACGCACGACTTAGATTTCGGAACAATTCTAGCGTTGACGCAAGCAGAAAGTCCGAGCGTTGTGCAAGTTCGCGCTCAGAACATTCTGCCTTCGCATTTAGCAAAAATTATTGTCGGTGTCTTACGAACCAATGAAACGGTTTTGGAGCAAGGCGCGTTGATTGTAGTTGACGAAGGTACAGAGCGAGTTCGGATTTTGCCTTTACAAAGGCGTTCGTGAAACAAACGCGCCGCCCAGTCGGGTAGCAGAGTGACATTGCTGACACTCCGCCCCCTAAGAACCGGACTTGCGACTTTCACCGCATCCGGCTCAAGCCTCATTTAACGCTCCGTTTGGAACGCGGTTTCGCCCCACGTCATCTCAGCCGTTGGGTGTTTCTAGTGTGAGGACGAATATGCCAAATTTAGGGAGACTCATCTCCGTTTTCGAGGAGACGCGCGAGTTACTCGCCGACCCGGACAATGATTTTACTTGGTCATCCTGGGTTGGGCGCGAGGATGCGCTTCGCGAGATGGATGGTATCCTCTTATCGTTGTGGTGCGGTGTCCTCCCGAAGAGCTTATCTAAGACGGTGCTCTTTGCCCCGACCGGTCCGATTCAGGAGGTTAGTGTGAACAGTGGGTGGGGGAAAGCGTTCCTGGCGCTCGCCGACCGATTCGACCAAGCAATGGCGCTTACGATTCCCAACTCGGAACTTCAAGCGCGGCTGGAAATTCTCCGCACGAAAGAGAACGAGCTTGAAACGTGGCTTCAAAAGGTACGGCGTAAAATCGAGCCTCTTCAGAAGCAGCTTGCTCAAAATGCCGGTGATTTTCAAATAAACGAAACGGCGAAGCAAATCCTGGTTTTACTTAGTGGAGAAAGCAATTGGTTGCCTGTTAGCTACTTTGCCCCGAAACTGCAAATAAATCCGAACCGGTTTACATATTACCTTGAAGAACTGAAAAAACTTCGTTATGTCTCTTGTATTGCCGTGCATGAAGACGATGGTGAAGGTTTTGAGACTGAAAGACTCGAGTATGTTATCGCTCTAGAAGGGCGTGCCTATCTTAAAGAAAACGGCTTGCTTTGATGCAGTGATACGCACCACAAATCAATGGGCGTGAGGGCGCGCATAGCGACTTTCTGATCGCGTTGTTTTTTTAACCCTTAGCTTGTGTGCTGGCGGTTTCGCTGCACCTCAACGCTGTTGTCAGGTTTGCACCCTGGATTATTGTCGTTAAGCAAAGCAAAGATTTATTTGAGGGAAAATGAACACGCAACAATTATTTGCAATGATTGACGAAAATACAAATGATAGACTCTACATTAAGAAGTCTGCATCGGGATTTGTCGAAGTTCTTTACTATGAGATAGATGACGGTCTTGATCTAGGCAGTTGGCTTTATCTCGAGCAGGCGAGCGTTCCGACGTTTATTGAAATGCTGAGTCAGTGTTTGAGTGTTTACGGTCGCCGGTGCGGAAATGACAACTTCCAAATCTATGATTCGGGACACCAACCGCAATCGTTCTATAACATAGATAATCGGCGCGCCGGCGGAGTGCCGAAAAGCGGTCTCAGCGGTTTTACGATTAACAGATCCGATGCCGAAGATTTGGTACGCCAACTCAGAGACTTAACAGACTTAAAGGCTAACACCGGTATCGAATCAAGCAGGGAAATGTTGAATCGGCAGTTCCTGGAAGCAGCCGCGAACGGAGATTTAAACGCTGTCGGCAAGGCTCTGACGAGCGGCGCGGATGTCAATGTACCTAACCAGTATAAACAAAGCGCATTGAATATCGCCGCCGAAAAAGGACATTTATACGTCGTCGCAATTTTGCTGGCAGCCGGTGCCGACATTGAAAATCTCGATGTTGCCGACAGGACACCGCTGATGGTTGCCTCCTTCCACGGAAAGACTCAAGTTGCATATTTATTATTGCGATACGGGGCAGTCATTAACCGCGATTTGCTGAATTCACTAAAACTCAAGGTAGATATTTTTGAAGAAAGCGTCGGAGGAGCGGGTCTGGTTTCTTCGGATGATGCCGCGGCGTGGCGGAAATTTTATGATTCTATGATTGAAAAATGGCATAAACAAAATGAAATGACTTCTCCATAAATCCGTAGTAAAAAGATATTTGTGCAGCAGTTCGCCCAGACCTTTGACCGTGCCGGTGCGGATTATCAGAAAGTTAAAATTTATAAATGAAACCGACGCAACACAGTTAAGTAGGTCAGCAAAAGTTTGACGACCTTTGGAAAATCAAGAAAAGTTTGCAAATAGATGATTAACTTGGGTTTTTGGATTTTCTTCATTGTCCATTGTCCATGGTTAATTGTGCATTGGTGCTTATTGAGCGTGAATAACCCATGAACGAACAAAAATTTGATAACGACCCGAAAATAAATCAACTGATTGTCATCGCAAGCAAGCCGATTTATGCTTTGCTCATCCCGCTCGGACTGTTTTTCGTGCCTTTCGGAGTGTGGTTTATCGTCAATTCTTTTCGGGACACTTACCGAAAATCTCATTGGATAATCGGAGTCCTGATGATTCTCATTTACGCGGTGATTTTCGGCATGGTTTTTAACGGTTATCGCAAATCGGTTAAATATTTTACCAACGAAGGCTTAAAGCGAAACGATGGGAAAGAGTTTTTATGGACGGATTTAAGCCGCGTTGTTAATCAGATAAAACGCAAACGCTATGGAGGATTTGCAATCTGGCGGACTGAAATTCAATTTAAGGATGGTTCGGCGGCGTGGCTGATTCCTTCAAAAGTCCGAAATAATAGCGAAGTGTGGAATTTTGTTAATAATTTGCCGTGCGAACACTTGGAAAAAAGAGTTTAAGCAGGTCAGCAAAAGTTTGACGACATTTTGAAAATCAAGAAAAGTTTGCAAATAGCTGATTAACTTTGGTTTTTGGTT
>JANOEF010000110.1:0-16813 GCA_031413075.1 Acidobacteriota bacterium
GGAATGGGATGGCAAATTTGGCAGCCGCTTTGGCCAGATTATTTCCTTTGCCCGGACGAAGATCGATGCCATCAATGGCTTCCAGTTTGATACAATATCGATCAGAAACCCAGATACATTTAGATTTTTCATCCAAACCAATGATGGTATAATTATGCCATAAATAATTTTTATCCTCTTTGAGGTGAATGCGGATATCACTGCCAATAGGGAATTTTAATGTTTTTACTTTCCCGGATGTCTCCAAAACAAGAAAGGCCTGCGCATGCCCAAAGTAACAAAGCAGTGAATAGAAAAAGCAAAGGATAACTTTTTTTAGCATTCAGCAAACAAGAAACGAAATATTTATACAGGCGTCTTCCACTTTTAACAGTTTAAGGAATAATTAAAAGGGTAAAAAAGGAAAGATAAAATATTTATAAGGATGAACCGATACGGGTTCATTCATCTGTAATAATATTAATTTTGATGCAATGAATTTTGTGAAAACCGGAAGGCTGTTACCTATTATTATTGTTTTAATGGTGCCTTTAAACAGCCTCCATGCTCAAAAACCAGTCACTATTAATATCCAATACAGCCCCTGCGACTCATTCGGTAACATCCAGGCTCTCCCTCAGGATACAAACAACATCTATACCTATCTCCTGGAAGGCTCGAATTTCAGTACCTCGCCAAGATCACAGGCTAACGGTTTTTTTGATTCCATACCGGTAGGAATTTATTCCTTAAAAATAATAGACTCCTTGGGCGATACGACTACATTTCAACCCCTTCATCTGGGGCTCAAGGCGGAAGCTGCGGTATTGTTTCAGTGTGTCGGTATCCAGCCTATAACTTTATTTCGACAGTTTTATATATCCAACGGCCAGGCACCTTATTTGCTGCAGGCGATAAAAAACAGCCAACTTATTCCCGGTTTTTCAAAGCTCAGTGCTGATTCGGTTTTTTCTCTTTTAGATACATTTTTTGATGTCGATGTAAAATTCCTGGTGACCGATGCCTGCGGTTTTCAAGATACCATTCACAGTCCTTCGATCAATTATGGTAACTCTTTTGCAGCTTTTGGAGGGCGATAAGGACGGATTTTATTTCCCGGCGGTCTCGATCGCCGACAGGCCCCGTTTTGCGTGGCGCGGATTGATGATTGATTCCGCCAGACATTTTCAGCCGGTCGAGGTCTTAAAGCGTAATTTAGATGCGATGGCGTCGGTTAAAATGAACGTTCTCCACTGGCATTTGACGGAAGATCAGGGATTTCGGGTGGAAACTAAAAAACTGCCGGAACTGCATTTAATGGGGTCAGACGGCGATTTTTATACTCAGGAACAGATTCGTGATCTGATCAGATATGCGGCAGATCGGGGAATTAGGGTGATGCCGGAATTTGATATGCCCGGACACGCCACGGCTTGGGTCGTCAGCCATCCGGAAATTGCCAGTGCGCCCGGACCCTACAAAATTGAGCGGCAACCCGGCATTTTTGATCCGACTTTAGACCCGACCAACGAAAAAACCTACAAACTGCTGGAGACGTTTTTTGCGGAAATGTCCGCACTGTTCCCGGATGCCTACATGCACATCGGCGGCGATGAAAATGAAGGTAAACAATGGGATGCAAACCCGAAAATTCAAGCCTTTAAGAAGAAAAACGGAATCAAGGATAACCACGAGCTTCAGACTTATTTCAACCAGAGAATTTTGAAATTCTTACAAAAGGGCGGAAAAATTATGATGGGTTGGGATGAGATCTTTCAACCCGATTTGCCCAAAAACGTCGTCATTCACTCGTGGCGCGGTCAAAAAGCACTCGCCGAAGCCGCCAAACAAGGCTTCAACGGGGTTCTCTCAAACGGCTACTACATTGACCTCATGCAGCCGGCTTCTGATCATTATGTAGTTGACCCGCTTCCGGCTGAGACGACCCTGACGGCCGAAGAACAAAAACGAATTTTGGGCGGCGAGGCAACGATGTGGAGCGAATGGGTTTCGCCCGAAACGATTGATTCGCGGATCTGGACCCGGACAGCCGCCATTGCCGAGCGTTTGTGGTCGCCGCGTGAAGTCGGCGACGTTGACGATATGTATCGCCGTCTAGAAATTATCAGCACGCAGCTTGAAGAATTAGGTTTGACGCATCGCAAAAATCAAGCGATGCTGCTCCGGCGCCTGGCAAATAATCAGGATATTTCCGGTTTACAGACTCTGGTTTCGGTCGTCGAGCCGATCAAAATTTATCGGCGTTTCCAGGTTCGTCCACAAACAATGCTCTCGCCGTTGACGGGGTTGATTGATGCGGCGCAGGCAGATGCCAAAGACGCGCGCAAATTCAATCGAACTGTGCAGAAAATTGCGGAGAATAAGAGTTTTTCAACCGATTCGGGTAAATTAAAAGCATTTTTTGCAAATTGGAAAAATGCGGGAATGGCTCTAAGGGCTTTAATTGAAAATGCCCCTGCTTTAATGGAAGCCAAACAGCTCGCTCCTGATTTGCAGAGTTTGGGGGAGATTGGCCTCGAAACAGTCGAAGTTTTAGAGTCAGGCAAAATCTCCACTGCCGAATGGCGCGAAACAAAGTTGAAGAATTTAACTGAAATTGCCAAACAAAAAGCCGGATTGGAATTTCAGGTGATTGAAGCAATGAAAGTTTTGGTCAATGCCACGGCCGGGAAATAAAAAATAAAAAATAATGACGAAAAAAAACACAATAAACAGACGTGACTTTTTGGAAATCGGCGGTTTAGGAGCAATAAGCCTGATGCTTGTTCAAAATGCGCTTTTGCAACCCGGCAAAAAAAACAATGAAATGCTGCTTTATATCGGCACTTACACTTCCAGCGGCAAAAGCAAAGGTATTTACATTCACAAATTTGATTCTGCGACCGGTCACCTGAAACCACTGCGGACGGTTAAAAACGTCCTCGAACCATCTTTTTTGACCATTGATAAAAACCGCAAATATCTTTACGCGGTCAACGAGTTGCTGGAATACGAAGGAAAAAAAAGTGGCGCCGTCAGCGCGTTTGCGATTGATCAGACGACGGGGGATTTGCGGTTTTTGAATATGCAGCCCAGTCTCGGCGGTGCGCCGTGTCATCTTTCGGTGACCGATAATAATAAGTTCGTTTTGGTCGCCAATTATTTGGGCGGAAATGTTTCGGTTTATCCAATTGAGTCGGATGGAAAACTGGGTGCCTCGGTTGATGTTGCCCAGCATACGGGTTCCGGGCCGCAGGCAGACCGGCAGGAGGCCGCGCATGCGCATTCGATTACGCTGAGCCCGGACAATCGCTTCGGGGTGGTTGGCGATCTCGGGATTGATAAAGTGATGATCTACCGTTTTGACGACCAAACCGGTAAATTGACGCCTAATCAAACTCAACCATTTTTTCAAACTAAAGCCGGTGCGGGGCCTCGCCATTTCACCTTTCACCCGGGCGGAAAATTTGCCTTTGTGATCAACGAATTAGATACCACGGTCACTTCGTTGGCTTTTGATGAAAAACTCGGCACTTTACAGGAACTTCAAACTATTACCACTCTCCCGGCAGGCGCTTCGACCACGGGGGCGAGTTGTGCCGACATACATATTTCACCCAACGGAAAATTTCTCTATGGTTCGAATCGGGGTCATAACAGCATTGTTGCCTATCAGATAGACGAAAAGACGGGTAATTTGAAATATATCGGACACGTTTCCACCGGGGGACAAAAACCGCGAAATTTTGCGATTGAGCCGAACGGAAAATTTTTGTTGGTTGCCAATCAGGATTCCGATTCAATTGTTGTTTTCAGGATTGATGACCAGACGGGAAAACTCAAAAAAACCGAAAATACGATAAAAGTGCCGGTTCCGGTGTGTCTCAAATTCATTCCGGCATTCAGTTAAATTTATGAAAAGAAACTTTTGCGTTGCTTTGCTATCACTGGTCATTGTTTTTGGGCTTTGGCTGACCGTTGGGGGCCAGGATAGAACTTCTAAAATGACTTTTAATGACGAATTTTCTGGAGCCAAAGGTGCGGGAATTGATTCGACCAAATGGACAGCCGAAATCGGCGGCAAAGGCTGGGGCAATCAGGAATTGCAGTATTACACAAATTCAACCGAAAACGCTTTTCTGGACGGAAACGGAAATTTAGTGATCAAGGCGATCAAGCTTAATGCGCCACTCAGTTTAGAATGCTGGTATGGCCCCTGTCAATACACCTCGGCCCGGCTCATTACGAAAGGTAAATTTGAACAAAAATACGGCAAATTCGAGGCCCGGATCAAAGTTCCTGCGGGGCAGGGAATGTGGCCGGCTTTTTGGATGCTCGGTAACGATATTGATTCGGTAAGCTGGCCAAATTGCGGAGAGATTGACGTCATGGAGTATATCGGAAAAGAACCCAAAAACTCTTATGGAACCATTCACGGGCCGGGTTATGCCGGTGACAAGAGTATCGGCAAGTCCTTTAAGCTGACGAAAAATCAGAAATTTGCCGATGATTTTCACGTTTTTACCACCGAATGGAGCGAAAACAAGATAGTTTTTTCAGTTGATGGAAAACAATTTAAAACCATTACCCCACGAGATTTACCGGCCGGAAAAAAATGGGTTTTTGATCACCCGTTTTTTCTTTTATTGAATTTTGCGATCGGTGGTCCGTGGGGCGGAAATCCGGACAAAACTTCGACCTTTCCGCAGGAAATGATGATTGATTATGTGAGAGTCTATAAAAACTAGCGCCCGTCCAATATTTTTGAGGAACCCAGCCATGAAAATCTTTTGGTTAATAATCTTTTTGAGTGTTTTTACGATTGATAACACGAGCGCCCAAACGAGTGCGGCAAAATCGGAAGTTTCACTCAATAGCGGATGGAAATTTCGTGAAACGGGCAAACCCGAATGGCTGGCGGCTACAGTTCCGGGATGCGTTCACACGGATCTCGTGGCCAACCAAAAAATTGATGACCCGTTTTACCGTGACAATGAAAAGAATCTCCAATGGATCGGCAAAACGGACTGGGAATATCAGACCAAGTTCAATGTTTCTGCCGACACGCTCAAACGTCAAAATCTCGAAATTGTCTTTGACGGTTTAGACACCTACGCCGATGTTTTTCTCAATGAAAAACCAATCCTGAAAGCCGATAATATGTTTCGAACCTGGCGCGTTGAGGTTAAAAACGCGCTCAAACCCGGCGAAAATATTTTGAGAATAAAATTTCGTTCACCGATCAATGAGATTTTGCCCCGGATGAAAATGCTCAATTACGAGCTTCCGGCGGTCAATGATCAGGGCGAAAAAACTTCGCCTTACACCCGCAAAGCGCCCTATCAATACGGCTGGGATTGGGGGCCGCGATTTGTCACCAGCGGTATCTGGAAACCGGTCAAACTGGCAGCCTGGGACAATTCGCGAATCGAAGATCTGCAGATCAAGCAGCATAAATTAACTAAAGAAAACGCTGATTTAAGTGCGGTGGTCGAGGTCGTGGCCTCAACTGCCGGAGACGCAACCATTGAAGTTGAAAACACATCCGACCAAAAAAGAGTGGCGACCAAACAGGTTAGATTAGCCAAAGGCGTCAACAAAGTTTCGCTTGATTTTGCCATGGCGAATCCCAAACTTTGGTATCCGATCGGGCTCGGTGAACAATCGCTTTATACATTCAGAGCCAAACTTATTCTGAATAAAAAATCGGTTGATACGCAATCAAAACGAACCGGTTTGCGCTCTCTTGAACTTCGGCAAAAGCCCGATCAACACGGCATCAGTTTTGAGTTTGTGATCAACGGAATTCCGGTTTTCGGGCGCGGCGCCAACTGGATTCCGGCGGACATTTTCCCGACCCGCATCACCAAAGAAAAATACAAAAATCTGCTGACTTCATTGAAAGACGCCAATATGAATATGCTTCGGGTCTGGGGCGGCGGCATCTACGAGGACGATTATTATTACGATCTGGCGGACGAGATGGGAATCCTGGTCTGGCAGGATTTTATGTTCGCCTGCAGTATGTATCCGGGTGATAAAAAGTTTCTCGAAAATGTCCGGCAAGAAGCGATTGACAATGTCAAACGTCTCAGAAATCACCCGTCAATTGTCCTGTGGTGCGGCAATAACGAAATCGAAACGGCCTGGGCGCATTGGGGCTGGAAAGAACGTTTGCCAAATCATTTGTGGGATGATTACCTGAAACTCTTTACCCGGCTGTTGCCCGATGTTCTCGATGAATACGATTCGTCCCGCCCCTATTGGCAGAGTAGTCCGAGTTCAAATTTTCAGGCTGATTCCGATTCACAACGAATTGGCGATGTGCATTATTGGGAAGTTTGGCACGCCGAAAAACCCTACAAGGAATACGAAAAACAATTTCCGCGATTTATGAGCGAATACGGTTTTCAATCGTTCCCCGAGTTTGAAACCGTCAAAACCTATACCGCACCGGAAGACCGAACCAGTATCGAAACACCGATCATGCTGGCTCATCAACGTCATCCGCGCGGCAATCAATTGGTCAAACAATATATGCTCCGGGAGTTTGCCGAGCCGAAAGATTTCGAATCGTTTCTGTATGTCAGTCAGGTCCTGCAAGCCGAAGGAATCAAGATCGGGGCCGAACATTTTCGGCGCATTATGCCGCGCAATATGGGTTCGCTCTACTGGCAAGCTAACGATTGCTGGCAGGTTGCTTCGTGGTCGGGAATGGATTATTTCGGACGCTGGAAAGCGTTGATGTATTACACACGGCGTTTTTATGCGCCGATGCTAGTTTCGCCATATCTTGACGAGAGCGGAACCCTTAATGTTTCGGTCGTTTCGGATTCGCCCCAATCGAGGGACGCTCAGCTGGTTTTGACTTTGATGGATTTGAACGGAAAATCTTTGAGTTCTAAAACGCTCGACTTAAAGGTTGAACCACTCAAGGGAAAAATATATTTCGCGCAAAAGGCGAGCGAATTCTTAAACGGAGCTGACGATAAAAAAGCTTTTTTGATCGCGGAATTAAAAGTGAATGGCAAAACTGTTTCGCAGAATGAATATTTTTTTAGAGCCTTCAAGGAATTGTCTATTTCGCGACCGGCCATCAAAACTGAAATTAGTTCAATAGCCAATGGGTTCAGCATCAAAATTTCAACCGATAAGCTGGCACGATCAGTATATCTTTCGGGCTTTGCGGAAGGATTTTTTGCCGACAATTATTTCAATCTGATTCCGGGTCAACCGTTGGAAATTGAATTTCAGACAAAACAAAAAATGAGCGCGGATGAATTTCGTCAAAATTTGAAAGTTCGTTCACTAATTGACGCTTTTTGATCACTAATTCTTATTGGAGAAAAATGAATGTCCTGAAACCCGTTGGACATCTTTTTTCCAGTATCAAAATGATGAATGAAAGTCGAAAATGAGCCCTTTGGTAGGAAACAAATGAAAAGAAAAATACAAAAAGAAATATTTCAAAAAAATAATCGGAGAATGATCAATCCGTTTTGGCGAGCAGTTTTAGTTTTGACAGTAATTTTGTCAAGCGTTTTTTCGGTTTCTCAATATTTACAAACCAACGCTCAAACGGAATTGCCTTACAAAAATCCGCGTCTATCAATCGAAGAGCGGGTTAAGGATTTGCTTTCGCGGATGACCCTCGAAGAAAAAGTTGCTCAGATGATGTGTGTTTGGATGGAAAAGCCAAACGACAATACCGGTATTCCAAAAGAACAGTTGCCTTTTGGCGGCAAGTTTTCACCTGAACTGGCCAAGCAAAAAATGCCGAACGGAATCGGCCAATTTGCCCGCCAGCGCGAATTATTAACTCCAAAAGAATCAGCCGAATATGCGAATGCGGTCCAAAAATGGCTCAAGGACAATACCCGTCTGGGAATTCCGGCGGTCTTTCACGATGAGATTTTGCACGGAAATATGTCGAGCGGTTCAACTGTTTTTCCGGTTCCGATCGCACTTTCGTCAAGCTGGGATACGGATTTGATCAACCGCGTTTTCACGGTTGCGGCCAAGCATACCCGTCTGCGCGGAACGCATCATGTGCTCGGACCAAATATGGATCTGGCCCGGGAAGCCCGTTGGGGACGGACCGAAGAAACCTATGGCGAAGACCCCTATCTAACTTCGCGGATGATGGTGACATTGGTCAAAGCCATTCAGGGAAATGCGACTTATGCGAATCCAAAACTCGGTGAATATTCCGTCATTGCGACCGGAAAACATTTTGCCGGACACGGACAACCCGAAAACGGAACAAATATCGGCCCGGTCAATTTATCCGAAAGACTTCTGCGCGAAACGCATTTTGCTCCTTTTGAAGCTGCCGTCAAAGAAGCAAATCTGCTCAGCATAATGCCGGCCTATCATGAGATTGACGGTGTGCCGGTTCATGCCAACCGGTGGATGCTCGAGACACTTCTCCGCCAAGAATGGGGTTTTCAGGGGACGGTCGTTTCGGACTATTACGCCATGACCGAACTTGAAGCTCGACATAAAGTTGCGGTAAATCTCGCTGATGCGGCCAGGCAATCTTTGGAAGCCGGTCTGGATGTTGAATTGCCCGATCCGAAAGTAAATTTGGAATTGGTTGCCCAGGTCAAAGCGGGCAAAGTATCCGAAAAACTAATTGACCAGGCGGTTTCGCGGATTCTATATCAAAAATTTCAACTCGGACTGTTTGAAAACCCGTATGTTGATGTCAATAAAGCGGTGCAAATGATAGATACCGCAGAGGATAGAGCTTTAGCGGCGGAATCCGCCAGACGCTCGATCGTCCTTTTGAAAAATCAAAACAATACCTTGCCATTGGATAGATCAAAATTAAAATCTATTGCCGTAATCGGCCCAAATGCCGCCAAAGCGCATCTTGGCGGTTACACCGACCCGAGACCGCCGCGGACCGTCAGCATTCTGGAAGGCGTCAAAAATAAACTTGGAAATGCCGTCAAAGTTAATTATGCCGAAGGTGTCAAAATCTCCAAGGAAGGCGGGAACTGGTTCGGCGATACACTTACTCTGAACGATGCCGCAAGCGATCAAAAATTGATTGACGAAGCTGTAAATACCGCCAAAATGTCGGATAAAGTGATCTTGGTTATCGGCGGAAATGAGGACACCAACAAAGAAGGCTGGGCGGAAAACCATCTCGGCGACCGCGATTCTTTGGAGCTTGTCGGGCGGCAAAACGATCTGGTAAAAGCTGTTCTGGCCACCGGCAAACCAACCATCGTGTTTCTGATAAATTCGGGTCCGCTTTCCATAAATTATGTGGCAGAGAATGTGCCGGCCATTTTAGAAGGTTTTTATCTCGGTCAGGAAACTGGGACGGCGGCGGCTGATGTTCTTTTTGGCGACTATAATCCGGGTGGGAAACTAACCGTTTCGTTTCCGCGTTCGGTTGGACAACTGCCGATTTATTATAACCAAAAACCGTCAGCCCGACGCGGTTATCTGCTATCTGCCACGTCACCGCTTTTTGCTTTCGGACATGGTTTGAGCTACACAACTTTCAAATATTCAAATTTGAAAGTTACCAAACCCAAAATCGGTTTGAACGAAGAAACAACTGTCACCGTTGACCTGACCAATACCGGAAAAGTCCGAGGTGATGAAGTAGCGCAAATGTATATTCGGGATGAATATAGCTCCGTCACCCGACCCGTCAAAGAACTAAAAGATTTTGCCAGAGTTTCTCTCGAACCCGGTCAGACAAAAACCGTCACTTTTAAAATCACTCCGGCCAAACTTTCGTTAATTAACCGTGAGATGAAACGGGTGGTCGAACCCGGCACTTTTCAAATTATGGTCGGGGGAAATTCGGTTGATTTGATGAAAGCAACCCTGGAAGTCAATTAATCAGAACCGGCTGCGGTAGCAGTTGGTTAAAGGTTGGCCATGAGAGTGTAAATTAAAATCAGTCCTGGGTTAAAAATCGGAATTGAAAATTAGACGAGGGATGAACGCAGATGAGGCAGATTTTCGCTGATTTATTAAAAATACTGGCGAATCCAGCCAGGATGTTTCAACAATAATCGGTGAAAATCTGCTCAATCCGTGCAGATCAGCGTCTGATTCCGGCTTTAATTTCAACTCATGACGCAGGTTAAATTAAGTTCAGTTAAACCATTCGTGACCGCGAATGATTCTGACAAATAGTTATGTATTTTCTTGGAATAGACATTGGCACCGGCGGGACCCGGGGGAGCGTGATTGATGAAAACGGAAAAGTTATCGTTTCGTCAACAGCTTTTCACCAGGATTTTGCCTCGCCCGAAATTGGCTGGGCGGAGCAGGATCCTGATGACTGGTGGCGCGCCGCTCAAGAAGTTATCCGTGAAGTTTTGCAAACCGTCAAAGCCGAGGACATCGCCGCGATTGGTTTTTCGGGACAAATGCACGGCTCGGTCTTCCTGGATAAATCTGACCAGGTGATTCGGCCCGCTTTGCTTTGGTGCGATCAGAGAACCGAAAAACAATGTTCCGAAATTACGGAAAAGATCGGAAAAGAAAGATTGATCGAATTGGTTTGTAATCCGGCAATTACGGGTTTTACCCTACCAAAATTGCTTTGGGTGCGGGAAAATGAACCGGAAAATTGGCAAAAAGTCCGCACTGTTTTACTGCCCAAAGATTACATTCGGCTTAAACTTTCGGGCGACCGGGCTTCGGATGTGGCGGATTCTTCGGGAACGCTTTTGTTTGATGTGCAAAACCGCCAATGGTCAGGCGAAATACTTTCAGCCTTTGAAATTGACGCCCGAATTTTACCGAAAGTCTATGAATCAATTGAGATCACGGGAACGGTTTCAGAAAGTGGTGCGAACGAAACGGGCTTGAAACCCGGAACTCCGATCGTGGCCGGAGCCGGTGATAACGCGGCCGGGGCAATCGGGATGGGTATTGTTAAAAACGGAAAAGTTTCAGCCACCATCGGGACTTCGGGGGTGATTTTTGCGGTTTCCGACCAACCACGACTCGATTTGCAGGGCAGAATTCATACCCTTTGTCATGCCATTCCCAATCGCTGGCATAACACGGGCGTGACTTTATCGGCCGGACTTTCTTTCAAATGGTTTCGGGAAAATCTTGGCGATGGGCAAAGTTATGATGAACTGGTTAATGCAGCCGCCAAAGTTCCGAGCGGTTCGGAAGGCGCGATCTGGCTCCCGTATTTAATGGGCGAACGGGCTCCGCATCTCGATCCGAATGCGAGGGCCGCTTTTGTGGGAATCACCGCCGGTCACACCAAAGCGCATTTGACCCGGGCGGTTTTAGAAGGAGTAGCTTTTTCATTACGGGATTCTTTGGAAATTTTTAAAGCCTCGGGCGTCGAAATTTCTTCGGTCAGACTCGGCGGAGGCGGCGCAAAATCAGAACTCTGGCGACAAATTCAAGCGGATGTTTACGGCACACCCGTCGAAATTATCGAAGCGGATGAAGGTGCGGCATTTGGCGCAGCCATCCTCGCCGGGGTTGGTGCGGGAGCCTGGAAAACAGTTGACGAGGCTTGTGAAAAAACAATCCGGGTCAGGGAAACTATTGAACCAAATGCTGAATCGTCAAAACAATTAGATCAAAATTACGAAGGATATAAACTTTTGTATGCGGCTCTCAAACCGTTTACACAGGTGATGACAAAAAAATAAAATTATGAGCAATTATTTACCAACCCCCGAAGATAAATTTACTTTTGGACTCTGGACAGTCGGAAATCGCGGACGTGACCCGTTTGGCGACGCCGTCCGCGAATCAAAATCCCCGGTTCAATTAGTTGAACTTTTAGCCGAAGTCGGCGCCTACGGAGTCAATTTTCATGACAACGATCTAGTACCGATTGACGCCACTTCGCGAGAACGTGACCAAATTGTTTCGGACTTCAAAAAAGTTTGCAGCGAGACCGGAATCAAGGTTCCGATGGCAACCGTTAATCTCTTTTACGAAGCGGTTTTTCGTGATGGGGCCTTTACGGCTAACGATGCCAATGTTCGCGCCTTTGCCGTTCAAAAAACCATGCGGGCCATGGATTTAGGTGCAGAATTCAGCGCCGAAACATTTGTTCTGTGGGGCGGGCGCGAAGGGGTCGAAACCGATGCTTGCCGCCAGACGACCGACGCCATCAAGCGCTTTCGCGAATCGCTGAACTTTCTTTGTGAATACAATATTTCACAAGGTTACGGCTATAAATTTGCTTTGGAAGCCAAACCAAATGAACCGCGCGCCGATATTTATTTTCCGACGACCGGCGCGTATTTGGCCTTTATCGAAACCCTTGACCATAAAGAGATGGTCGGAGTCAATCCGGAAGTCGCGCACGAACAAATGCCCGGACTGAATATGATGCACGCCGTCGCGCAAGCCTGGGAAGCCGGAAAGCTTTTCCATATTGATCTAAATGACCAATATCCGGGCCGATACGATCAGGATTTGAGATTCGGCTCGGTCAGTCCGAAACAGATGTTCTGGTTAGTCAAATTTTTAGAAGATGTCGGTTACGGCGGAATGAAACATTTTGATGCCCACGCCTATCGGACAGAAGATTATGATGGGGTCAAAGACTTTGCCCGGGGATGTATGAAAACCTATCTGATTCTCAAAGAAAAAGCCAAACGATGGAATGAATCAATGGAAATTCAGGCAATTTTGGCCGAAATCGCCGAAACCAATCAAAGCAGTCTGGGCAAATTCACGCCGGAAAAGGCAACCGAATTACTTTCTGAGGAATTTGACCGGCATCAATTAGCCGCGAAAGGCTTAAAATATGAGCGATTGGATCAGTTAACGATTGATATTTTACTCGGGGTTGATTAGGTTTTGGACTTTTTATGGCGATTCTAAAATGGGGATTGATCGGCGCCGGTGACATTTCGAGAAAACGCATCGCGCCGGCTTTGCGGGATTTGCCGAATTGCGATTTGGTGTCCATCAGCCGGGTTCAATCCGATCTCGCGGCTTCGTTTGCTCAGGAATTCGGTGCCGCGAAATGGTTTCAAAATTGGAAAGATCTGGTGTCCGATGATGAAATTGATGCCGTTTATATTGCAACGCCGGTTTATTTGCATGCCGAGCAGACGATTGCCGCCGCCAGAGCGGGAAAGCATATTCTTTGCGAGAAACCGATGGCGTTAACCACGTCGGAGTGCCGCGAAATGATTGCCGCCTGTCGGGCCAACCAGGTGAAATTGGGGATTGCTTATTATCGCTCTTTTTATCCGCTGATCTATCGAATTAAAAGTATTATCGCTGATGGAGAAATCGGCCGGGTTGTTTTTGCCCGGATAAATTCGTTTGAAGCGTTTGATCCGCCGCCGGACCATCCGCGGCATTGGCTGATCGAAAAAGAAAAAAGCGGCGGCGGGCCGATGATGGATTTCGGATGTCATCGTTTAGAGGTTTTGACAAATCTCTTTGGCGAGGTCAAAGCGCTCAAAAGCATCCTTTCAAAAGCTGTTTTGGCAAGGGAAGTCGAGGACACGGCAGCGGTTTTGTTTCAGTTCGAAAATGGGGTTTGTGCCAATTTAGTGGTTACGCATGCGGCCCGGGAGCCTCAGGACACGCTTGATATTTTCGGCACCAAAGGCTCGATTCACATTCAGGTTTTGAATGGGGCGGAAATGAAAGTCAAAATCGAGCAGGATGAACGGACGGAATTTCATCCGCCGTCCGTCAATGTTCATCAACCACTGATCGAACAATTTACGAACGCCGTTCTGAATAACCACGAATTTGCAATGGACGGCGAAATCGGTAATAAGATAGCTGTTTTAGAAGAGGAAATTTACGGCTCCGGCATCAATTAACGAAACTGCCAAAAAAAACCTGCACCGTGGTCAGATTGAAAAGCAGAATCAAAAAGTAGTATTGAAGATAGGAAAATGTTTATGAAATTGAATAAAAAATTAAGCACAATCTTGGCTCTGACGGTTATTTCGATGGCTGTTTTAGCGATGGCTTGTGTTCAATCACCACCAAGCACCGGAAACGCGCCGGTCGCAGAAAAAAAGACCGGCAAAATTCGGATCGGGTTTTCGATGGACACTCTCAAAGAAGAACGCTGGCAAAAAGACCGCGATATTTTTGTTAAACGGGCCGAGGAATTAGGCGCAGAGGTTCTGGTTCAATCAGCGGACGGCAAAGACGAAACGCAAGTCAAACAGGCTGAAAGTCTTTTGACCCAGGGGATTGATGTGTTGGTGGTAATTCCGCATAATGGCGAAGTTTCCGCCACCATTGTCGAAGCCGCGAAACGAAAAAATGTGCCGGTTATTTCCTACGACAGATTGATCAAAAATAGCGATGTTGATCTGTATATTTCGTTTGATAACGAACGGGTCGGCGAGATGCAGGCGAAATATCTGGTCGAAAAAGCTCCAAAAGGTAATTACATCCTGATCGGAGGGGCCCAGACTGACAATAATGCGCAAATGTTTCGTCGCGGACAGATGAGAATTCTGCAGCCGTTGATCGACAAGGGGGATATTAAGATCGTGACCGACCAATGGGCGCGGGATTGGCAGGCCGAAGAGGCCCTCAAACATACCGAAAACTCTCTGACCATGAACAATAACAACGTGGTGGCGGTAGTTGCCTCAAATGACGGAACGGCCGGGGGCGTGGTGCAGGCTCTCAATACTAAACAGTTGAGCGGCAAAGTCTTTGTTTCAGGACAGGATGCTGACCTCGCCGCACTGCAAAGAATCGTCGAAGGTTCGCAAACGATGACAGTCTATAAACCGGTCGCGATTTTGGCCAATAAAGCTGCCGAAGCGGCGGTTGCCCTGGCTAAAAAAGAAAAAGTGGAAACGACCTCAAAAGTTAATAACGGGAAAATTGATGTTCCTTCGATTTTACTCGAACCGATTTCGGTGGATAAAAACAATTTGGACGCAACGGTTATCAAAGACGGCTATCAAAAACGTGAGGATGTTTATAAAAACGCGCCCAAATAGATCGTCTTAAGGTAAAACATCAACCCTGACTGCGACCGGAGGAGCGGTTATCTTTTTCATTAAGTCCCGTCGTCCAATTATCGCAAACAGGTTTTTTCGCTTACTTTTAAGTGTCTTTAAAAATTTCGCGATATTCGATATAATTAACTAATTCTAATGGTTTTGATAAAAGGCATAACAAATTTGTATTGCACAATATTTGGACTAAAGTAAGATGGAGTCCCTAATTTTGCAACCCCCTGAGATAAATCTTTATGGCTAGACGAATAAATCTCCAAAGTGTCAATGTCGCTCGTTCTAACACCATTCGCGATATCAATCGGCAGATCATCCTTAACTATGTTCGTGAGGCAGGTCCGGTTTCGCGGGCGGATCTGTCCAAAATTACAGATTTGCAGCGGTCAACCGTTTCATTGATCGTTGATGAGCTGTTGAAATCAGATTTAATTGAGGAACTTGAGGGCGAATCTTCCGGGGGGCGGCCGCCCCAATTGCTTTCTTTAAAATCAGCCAAACCGGTGGCGATCGGGATAGACCTCGGCAAAAAGACAACGCTCATCGGAACCAGCGACCTCAGCGGGCGACTGCTCGAAAAACTGGAATTTCCGACCAGTCCCGATTTTAATCTAACGATAGATCAAATAATTACGGAAACCAAATATTTTATCGAACGCAGCGAAGGCTCGATCGAGGGAATCGGAATCGCTTTACCCGGTTTGGTTGAATCCTGGAAAGGCAAAGTATTAAACATTCCTCATTTGAACTGGCACAACCCCAAGATTGTCGAAAAAATTGAAGAAGCGACCGGACTGCCGGTCATCGTTGAAAATGATACCAATGCCGCGGCGCTCGCAGAACTTTGGTTGGGCCGACCCGAAATCAGTAATGTGCGCGACTTTGTGGTGGTTCTGATCCATCGGGGAATTGGAACCGGAATTGTCATTGACGGGCAGATCTACCGTGGTAAAGACGGTGTGGCCGGGGAATTCGGACATATGACGATCGGGAGCAATGCGCCGATTGCCTGCGCCGCCGGGAGTTATGATTGTTGGGAAGCCTTTGCGTCGGAACGCTCTGCACTAGCACGTTACGCCAATATATCCGGCAAACGAAACGGAAGCCAAATAACCTTTCCTGAACTGGTCCAAATAGCCTTAAAAGGAGATTTGAATGCTCAGAAAGCCTTAAAAGAAACGGCGCACTACATCGGCGTCGGAATCGCGAATCTCATTCAGGGCTTATCGCCTGAGGTGACTATTATTGTCGGAACGATCGTGGACGCCTGGAAGATTGTCGAAGAAGACATCAGAAAGGGAGCCGAGGGCGGGATGTGCCAGGGATATCCGGCAGTCCGGGTAATTCCCTCGACCCTGGGGAACTACCCAACTTTAATGGGGGCGTTCTGTCTCATCTTAGCTCACAAATTCGCGTCTTTTCACATTAATTGATACCCTTTGCTCTTGAAAACTATGGAATAAAGTGAAAATTGATACCGTAAAAAAAAACTAGTGACTGGAGCGCAGACTGCCAGTCTGCCCACCTTCGCGCGAAGCGTCGAAAGCGGAAACTATCGGATTAAAATTCAACCTGATTTCCACCTCGACAGACAACCGTTCATCGCTTCGCTGGAACGGTGCAGACTGGCAGTCTGCGCTCCCTGTCAGACAAAATCTATTACGGTTTTTAGTTTGTTAAAGTGTTAAGAAAAACTTACTTCAAGGGTAAATGGCGTAAACAGTGGGTGTCATTAAAAGTGTGACTTTTCAGGCGAAAAATGAGTAATTCTTGTGAGAGTTGAGTGTTGCCTGACTTGAGCGGGGGCAGAGCCACCCTTCCTCACCTGTCATTTGTGTGAGCTGGTCCTTTGCCTCTTTTACTTG
>JANOEF010000111.1:0-6905 GCA_031413075.1 Acidobacteriota bacterium
CCAAAACTGGTCAAAAAAGTAGAATGAAGAGGAACAATCAGAGCAGAAAAAGGCAAACATCAGCTTGAAAATCAAACAGGCTTTTTTCTGCTTTTATCTAAAGTCGAGTAGAAACCAACCGCACAAAAATCCAATCACAACTGGCAATAAACTAAAATTGGCGCATCTGCTGAGATGCTCGTGGGTGGCTCGGTTAATAAAGATTGATTTGACGTATCCAGATTTTTAAAAATCAACGCGCTGATAAAAAATGTAAAAGAAACTGCCACAGAAATCCACAATGCCGTTTTGAACAGTGGCATTTTCTTGATTACAATTTGGGCAGCCAATCTTATACGCTTTACACTTAGAAAGTGTGCATTATCAACAAGAAACTTTGTGCCACGAAGTCCAACAAACTTCAGTTTGTTGAGTGGTTAAGCATTCGACAAACTAAAGTTTATCGGACTTTCTATTGCACAGTTTCTAAGTGAAAAGGGTATTAGTAACCCAGTATTTAAAAATACTTAGAATAAATACTGGGATTAACATTCCGATAAAGTAACCAATTAATGCGAATCAGCAGTTGAAAATGACTTATAAATTGCCCCTAGTTTTAACTAGCGGAACTGCAATTATTGATAAAACAGGCTTGAGCCGAAATAAAAGAAAATATCAATCATCCTTTTTGCTTCAGCTCAAGCAATTCGGAATTCATTTTTTAATTGATAAATTCGGCTCAAGCCTTGTTTGTCTTGGATATTCTGTGCCACAAGTTGAAACTCGTGGCAATTTATGGAAATCCTCTCAAATAGTGTTATTTCAAATACTGATTCGCATAATTAACATAATTCATCCGTGTGGGTTTATTTTTGAAATGCGGCACAATCTACTTCGTAATTCTTCCCAGGCGGAATTTCCCTATTTCCGGGCAAGTTTGAATAAGTATCCCCAGGAATCCAAGAATTAACTTCATCGTTGAACGCTCCGCCTCCTAATGATTCATAGCCAAAGCTACGCCATTGCATATAGCATTTACCATCGCTCCATTTATATATGTAATAGGCATTTACTGTTTTCCTGAGAACAATCCCAAGATTATTTCTTGGGAAATCATAGCTGGGATTTATAAAATAAATACGAAGAATAGGATTTGTCGAATTGTTCCACCATTTGACGATTCCTTTTTCAAGTGTTAAATCAACTTTTTTTGACTTATAATTCTTCATATACTCGGTAATAACGTCCTTTGTCTGAGCCTCAAATTCTTTTTTTCGTAATTCTCCAACTTCTTTTTCTTTTTCTTTATATGATTTTACGAATGAGCCGAACTGTTTTAAGTCATTTATTACACAGCGTTTATTTTCATCAGTTTCAACTAATTTTCTTTTATCTGCATGATAATAAGAAAAACCTTCGCTAAATGTTGTATAGATGATAAACGAATTATCATCTACTTTATAAGCATAAAAATGATAGACATCTTTTCCCCCTTCCAGAAAATTAAAATCTGCAACCTTTTGAGCCGAATAAGCCCTTCCGACTGATTCAAATATGATGGAATCATTATTCAAAATTTTGACAATTATTTCATCTCTATCAAAGTCAACATAAGACTGAGCATCCTTGTTATAACAAACTTGGTAAAAAGTTCTGTCATTCTGAGCATTAACCAAATATCCCGTTTGTAATACTACAAAAATTACAAATATTATTTTTTTCATTTTCTGTTTCTCCAGTTAAAAATATATTTCTCGAAAAATTATCTACTAAAAACCTGAGATAACTTCCTTAATCATTAGCGCGACAGTTTTCGAAAAATTGGCTCAAGGTTTTTGAAATTATTGACTTTATTTCGTGAGAGGTTTATTTTATGAGCGTCAGACTATTTATTTTCAACGAAATACGGGCAGTTACAATGTCGGAAAATCAACCGAATGAGATCACGGAAAAACTTCGGGCTTGGAGTGATAATAAAGATAATGAAGCCTTAGATGTGCTGGTTCCGCTGGTTTATGATGAACTGAGTCGGCAAGCCCATCGTTATCTGCGCCGTGAACGAATTGGACATACTCTGCAAACGACTGCTTTGGTCAACGAGGCATATCTCAAATTAGCCGAACAAAAAAATGTTTCGTGGGAAAGCCGCTCGCACTTTTTTGCGATTGCCGCCAATCTGATGCGGCGAATTTTGATTGACTATGCTAAAACCAAGCATCGCCTCAAGCGTGGCGGTATCAAAGATGATTTGCCGCTCGAAGAAGCCTTGACAATCACTGTCAGTCAAACGAGTTTTGATTTAATTGATCTAGACGAAGTATTAAACAGATTCGCCGAAATTGATGAACAACAAGCCAAAATTGTTGAATTGAGATACTTTAGCGGCTTGAGTATCGAAGAAACGGCGGACGTTTTGAAAATTTCAACGGCGACGGTCAAACGTGATTGGTTATTGGCAAAGGCTTGGTTACATCGGGAATTGACGAGATAAAAAATGAAAAATGGGCAATGGCAAAAAGTTAAAGTGATTTTTGATAACGCCTTACAACAAAAGCCCGAAGACCGTTTGAATTATGTCAAAACAACCTGTGGTAATGATAAAAATTTATTGAATGAAATTGAATCGTTGCTGGCTTCACTTGGAAAAGCTGATGAATTTTTGGAAACATCTGCGATTGAAGAAGTTGCAGAGGTTATCGAAAATGAAACTATTAAACTTGAACCAGGGAAAAGTTTTGGTCATTACGAAATTATCGAACAAATCGGTTACGGCGGAATGGGCGAAGTTTATTTAGCGAAAGATAAAAAACTTGACCGCCAAGTTGCTGTTAAAATTCTCAACCCAAAATTTGGTCAGCACGAATCAAATCTCCAGCGTTTTGTGCTTGAAGCCAAAGCCGCATCATCGCTAAATCATCCTAACATTCTCGTCATTCACGAAATTGGCGAGCAAACTGATGTTCACTACATTGTCAGCGAATTTGTTGAAGGACAAACTCTCCGTGAGTTAATCAAATCATCCTCTCTGAAGTTGAATGAAATATTGGATATTTCAATTCAAATCGCCAATGCTTTGAACGCTGCGCACACCGCCAAAATCGTTCACCGCGACATCAAACCCGAAAATATCATCGTGCGCCCGGACGGTTACGTTAAAATCTTGGATTTCGGTTTAGCCAAACTGGTCGAACAAAAAAATCTCGGCTTGGAAGAATCAACCATTAAACAAAATGAAACGGCGAAAGGCATTATTCTCGGAACAGTTAATTATATGTCGCCCGAACAGGCGAAAGGTGAAAAGGTGGATCAACGAACCGATATTTTCAGTTTGGGCGTGGTGATTTATGAAATGATCGCGGGGAAAACTCCGTTTCAAGGCGATTCGATTTCCGAAACTTTTGCCAATCTCATCAAAGCCGAACCGCAAGTTTTATCCCGTGACAACCCAGCTGTGCCGGACAAATTGCAGTTAATTGTCGCCAAAACCCTGCGGAAAAATAAAGATGAAAGGTATCAGACGGCCAAAGATTTGCTATTGGACTTAAAAACGCTCAAAGAAAACTCCACTTTTGCAGGTCAAAGCGGACGAGTCGGCAATTCGCCAAATGAAAATGAAACCCAAATTTTGCCAACCACGACAGACGAGACAATCAGACAAACTGAGAGCCATCAACACAATTTTATTGGAAGGATCAAACGGCACAAATGGACAGCCTTGGCCGGACTGGTGATCAGTCTCGCCATTGGCGGCTATTTTGCTTTGTTCGCCAAACGCAATTCAGCGACTTCTGTTCGTGAAATCAAATCCGTCATGGTTTTGCCGCTGAAAAATCTTGGCAGCAATGCCGAGGACGAATTTCTTTCCGATGGAATTACGGATGAATTGACTAGCCGATTAACCAAACTTAAAACCGTCCGCGTGGTTTCGCCTTCGGCGGCGATGCGTTATAAAAATTCACCGAAAGACGCGGCGGAAATCGGGCGCGAAATGAATGTTGAGGCCGTTATCGAAGGCACAGTTCGCAAACAAGGAACAAAATTTCGCGTCAGTTTGCATCTGGTCAACGCGCAAGACGGTTTTGAACTATGGTCAGACAGTAATTTTGAGAATGATTTAAGCAAACTGCTCGACTCGCAAAGCCAAATCGCCGAAGCGATGGCAATCCGGCTGAGAGGTGAATTGACTGCACAGGAACAAACTCTGATAACCCGCGAGAACACTGTCAATGCTGATGCTTACGAATTCTTTTTGCGGGGCAAACAGCAGTATCGGAAACGGGAATTTCAACTTGCCCGCGATTTATTTGACCGTTCCGTGCAGCTCGACCCGAATTTTGCCAATGCTTACGCCTGGCGTGGTCGGGCAATTTACAATTTATTCTCCAGGGGCAGCGGTAATCGTGCTTCTTTGGATGGCGCAATTTCAGACGCAAATCGCGCTTTGCAGATTAACCCGAATATCATTTCGGCACGGCGGACATTAATTGATATTTACCACAGCACCGGCCAATACGAAGAAGGTTTGAAGCAGGGAAAACTCGCTCTCGAAACAAATCCGGACGACCTTGAGGCGATTCTCGGGATGGCTTTCGCTTATTTTCGGACTGGAATGTTAAATAAAGCCATTCCGCTTTTTCAACGTGCTGTTGATAGTGATCCGACAGATGTTGAAATCCGTAACGGCCTTGCTCGCACCTATCTTCACCAGGGCGAATATCAAAAAGGAATTGATGCTTTATTAACTGTTCTGGCACGAGGCGATGATGCGACTTGGGTAGCGATGCTAAATTATCAAGGGCTACATAAATACGACAAAGCAATCGAAATGGGCAGATTAGAAGTTTCCCGTCATCCTCATGAGCCTCTCGGACGACTGCATTTTGGGCTGGCTCTAAAACTGGCGGGAAAACCCGATGAGGCGCGGCAGGTTTTGATGGAAGGAATTCGTTACCAAGAAGCACAAGTTGCCTCGTTTGAAAACGTCAGAACGCGAATTTGGCTCGGGTTTTACTACGCGTATCTGGGTCAGCGCGAAAAAGCGTTGGAGCAGATAAATCGTGCCGTTTCGCTGGAACCGAATGACGCCTGGACGCTTTACCAAGCCGGCTCGATCCACGGCGTTTTAAGCAATCGGCGCGAAGCCCTCGAATATCTCAAAAAATCAATCGAACACGGCTGGCTCGGCGTTCATTATTTCGACTGGGATTCAGACCCAAACGGATTCGGTTCTCTTGCGAAACTGCATGACGATGCCGAATTTATGCAAATTTGGGCCGATTTGCAAAAGAAAGTTGATGAATTAGCACAACTTTACTGAGCTGAGAATGATTTTGTTAGGGTGACTTGGGCCAAAACTGTTAAAATAACATTTCCGGGAAAAATTGTTCTTCCATCATTAAATCTAAATGAAATTCAATCTCGAAAAATCAATCGAAATTCTTGCGCAAACTCCGGCTACGGTCAAATCTTTATTGGCTACTCTTTCGGACGAATGGACGATGAGTAAAAATTCGGGCGAATGGAGTCCGTTCGATGTCATCGGACATTACATTCACGGCGAAGAAACCGATTGGATTCCGCGGGCTGAGATTATTTTAGCTCAAGGGGAAAGTGTAACATTTGAACCATTTGACCGCTTTGCCCAGTTTGAAATTTCTCAAGAAAAAACCTTGAGCGAACTGCTCGACATTTTTGCAGATTTGCGGCAAAAGAATCTTAAAACTTTGAAATCGTGGGATTTAACAGGTGAACAATTGCAACTCAAAGGCATTCATCCCGAATTGGGCGAAGTAACGCTAGAACAATTAATTTCGACCTGGACAGTTCACGATTTAACCCATATTCGACAAATTGCAACGATTTTGGCCAAGAATTATGTTGAAAATGTTGGCGAATGGAAAGCCTATCTTTCGATTTTACAATAGCTGATAATAATTGTTGTTTAGCTCCAATCAAACCTGCTATCGTTGAAGTTGCGAATCATTTCGCAATTTCAACTTTTTTTCTTTCGCCCAAACAAATGAAAATTCGTTTTTCTGTCATTATCCCCGCTTACAACGAGGAAAAATTCTTGCCGCGGCTCCTGGATTCGATTGCGGTTGCGCAGGCTAATTACCAAAAAGGCGAAGTTGAAGTCATCGTCGCCGATAATTCTTCGACCGATCAAACCTCCGAAATCGCCGAGAAATTTGGCGGTCGGGTGGCATCTGTCGAAAAACGCTGTATCGCAGCGGCACGAAACGGCGGGGCAAAAATTGCTCGGGGCGAGATTTTGTGTTTCATTGACGCTGACTCTGCCCTTCATCCAAAGACTTTTGCCAAAATTGACGCCGCGATGTCTGATGAGCGATTTATTGTTGGCGCAACCGGTATCTTTCTCGAAAGAATGTCGCCCGGACTTTTGTTGGTTTATTGGCTCATGCTACCGATGATGTGGGTTTTGCAAATGGATACCGGCGTAGTTTTCTGTCGGCGCGAAGATTTTGCAGCGGTTGGCGGTTACAACGAAAATCTCTTGTTGGCAGAAGATGTCGCGTTTCTGGCAGCTTTGAAAAAAAGAGGTCGCGAAAAAGGACAAAAATTTACCCGTTTGGCCGCCGTCAAAGCTCTCGGTTCGACCCGCAAATTTGATGATCATGGCGATTGGCATTATTTTTCGATGCTGGCAGAAATCTCTAAAAATATGTTTCGTCTTGGTTACAATTTTTTTTCCAAACAAGATGAGATGCCTGAAATCACAAAATATTGGTATCAACCACGCCGCTAATTTTCTTTCGTAAACTCGTAAGTAATAAAAATAATCAGCGAATTTTGCCCAACTTCGTGACGAATGCCCTTGGCATTCATTTTGAGTCTCCCCTCGGCGACGCTGACCGGAATCACAAACGAGAGTTTATCCATCACCAACAGTTTGACCGGGTTGATTT
>JANOEF010000112.1:0-8260 GCA_031413075.1 Acidobacteriota bacterium
CCAGCATCGGCGACAAAAGCAGACCGAAAAACGGATACAAAATTCCCGCTGCGATCGGTACTCCAAGGATGTTATAGGCAAAGGCGAAAAACAGGTTTTGGCGAATGTTGGTTAAAGTTGCTTTGGACAAATTTATCGCCCGCAAAATTCCGCGTAAATCTCCGTGAATCAGCGTAATATCCGAACTTTCAATTGCAACGTCTGTGCCTGTCGCCATGGCAATTCCGACATTTGCTTGAGCCAACGCCGGTGCATCGTTGACACCATCACCCGCCATTCCGACAATTTTCCCTTTAGTTTGTAAATCCTTGATAATATTTGCTTTATCTTCGGGCAGAACTTCGGCAAAGAGCTTAATGATGCCAAGTTTTTTGCCAACGGCTTCCGCCGTTGTTTTGTTATCGCCCGTCAACATTATGACTTCGATACCTGATTTTGTGAGGCTTTCGACTGCTTCTTTGGCTGAATCTTTGATCGTATCAGCCACGCCGAGAAAACCAATTATTTCTTTTTCCGAAGCGACAAACATCACCGTTTGACCATCGTTTCGTAATTCTTCGGCTTGCGTTGTGATTGTTTCGTTAAAGCTCAAACCGTTTTCTTCTAACAACTTACGGTTTCCAATCAAATATTTTTTGCTGTCAATTTCGCCGATGATTCCTTTGCCCGTGACCGATTGAAAATTTTCGACTTTCGGCAGAGTCAAACTTTCAGCACCTTTGACGATGGCGGTTGCCAACGGATGTTCGCTCATTTTTTCGAGAGCGGCGGATATTTTCAAAACTTCGTTTTCGTCCAAATCAGTAAATGCTACAACTTGTTGCAGACGAGGTTTGCCTTCGGTCAATGTTCCCGTTTTATCCACAACCAGCGTGTTAATTTTTTCCAAGGCTTCCAGAGCATCGGCTTTTTTGACCAACACGCCCGATTTTGCTCCGCGACCAGTGCCGACCATAATGCTCATCGGCGTTGCCAAACCCAATGCACACGGGCAAGCGATGATTAAAACCGCTACTGCACACGCAAAACCAAAGACGAAATTTCCAAAAAATGCCCAAACTGCCAAAGTGATAATCGCTGTCAAAATCACCGCCGGAACAAAATAATAAGAAACTTTATCTGCCAAATTTTGAATCGGAGCTTTACTGCGTTGAGCTTCGCCGACCATTTTGACAATTTGGGCAAGCAAAGTTTCGCTCCCGACCTTTTCAGCCTGCATCACAAAACTACCGTTGCCGTTGAGCGTGCCGCCGACAACTTTTGCTCCTAATTCTTTCAAAACCGGAATCGGTTCGCCCGAAATCATTGATTCGTTAACCGAACTTTGCCCTTCCAGAACAACTCCGTCAACCGGAATTTTTTCGTTTGCCCGAACTCTTAATTTTGTCCCGACTTGAACATCTTCGAGCGAAATTTCCTGTTCCGTGCCGTTATCTAAAATGACGTGAGCCGTTTTCGGAGCAAGTCCGAGCAGTTCTTTCAAAGCCGAGTTCGTTTGACTTCTCGCCCGTAATTCCAGCACTTGCCCAAGTAAAACAAGAGTTGTAATAACTGCCGCCGCTTCAAAATAGACGGGAATTTCGCCCGAGTGCCCACGAAGATTCGGCGGGAAAATTTGCGGGAAAAACAGACCGATGATGCTGTAAATCAAAGCCGCACCTGTCCCAATCGCAATCAGCGTGAACATATTCGGGCTAAGATTTTTTATTGAAGTCCAACCACGTTCAAAAAACGGAAATCCGCCCCACAAGACAATCGGCAGCGTCAAGATAAACTGAATCCACAACGAAATTTTGGGCGAGATAAGATGCTCAAAACTTGGTAACATTTCGAGCATCGCCAAGGCAAAAACAGGTAATGTCAACGCCAGGCAAATCCAAAATCGCCGTATCATATCGGCAAGTTCGGGATCGGGTTTATCCTCCAGCGAAACAACTTTCGGCTCTAAAGCCATTCCGCAAATCGGACAATTACCGGGACCGATTTGCACAATTTGCGGGTGCATCGGACAAGTGTATTCGATGTCTTTAGATGAAGTCTCGGCTGATTTTTCCGCTGTTTTTAGATAAGAGTCGGGATTTTGCTTAAACTTATTCAAACAACTCATCGAACAAAAATAATAAGTTCTGCCGTTATAGTCGGATTTTCCTGCCGACATTTCGGGCGAAACTGTCATCCCGCAAACCGGGTCAATTATTTTTTCCATATTAGTTTTCACAGCAGTTAACCTTAAATATGGTACGAACTAACTGTGCCGCAACAACTTCCGGCTTTGTTCACAACCGGCAAACTCGTTGATTGATGTTCGTCGAGTTTCAATTTCGCTTCTGCGAGTGAATCTTCTTCACCACAACAAGCGGAAACCGGACGCATAATTTCTGCGACACTGATTTCAGACGCAATTCGATCATCAGCCGCTACGCTATGGCAAATATCGCGTTCGGTAACGACTCCGACAAGATTGAGATTTTCAATATTGTCGACCACAGGCGAACAACCGCAACCCGATGTTTTCATTGCTTTTGCAGCACTCGCCACCGTGTCTTTCGGCGTGCAACATGCAGACGCTTCAATTGGTTTCATCACATCACTACAACAACTCATATTTTTATTCTCATTAAACCTACATTTTCATTTTCATTTTCTTGTTGGACTTATCCATTTTTTCAAGTTGCAAAACAAGTGCCGTGGCGTGCTTATTAACGTCAGTTACATTCGGTGTTGTCATCTGTAAAGCATTTTCTAAAGCGGTAATATGTGCGTTAACCATCGTATTTTCCGACTGCATTTTCTTCATCATCGGCTTCATCATTGTCATCATATCTGCGCTCATTTTGCCCATATGCGATTGATGAACCTCGTCCATTTTTTCCATACTTCGCTTGATTTCGGCAAAAGCATTTCGGGCGAGGTCAACATCTTCCAATTTTCCGCCTTTCGACATATCGTGTAAGGCTTTGGAAAAAGTCAGCAAATTGTGCTGATACGACATCATTACCAAATGGTGCGGACTTTTTTTCATTGCCGCCATATCCATTTTTTTCATTCCGCTATCTTGAGCAAAAATGCTGCTGATGCTCAAAAGAACTACTAAAATTACCGTCCCGATCATCAATATTTGTTTTTTCATTACTAACTCCTTGTGCTTGTTTGACTAATACTAGACAGGTGAGCAAAAATTATGAGAGATAATGAACTTTCAGAAAACTCAGCTAAATATTTATATTACAAGTAGATAGGTTCATTATTCATTGTTCATTGTCCATGGTTAATTGTGCGTTGGTGCTTAAGTTGCTTTTTATTTTCCGATTCGCTCGTAAAGGTCTTTGGATTAGCATCGAACTGTCCTTGGCAGGTTGAGGAACAAAAATAATAGGTCGTTCCTTCAAATTTGGATTGCCCGGCGGCATCCGTTTCTTCGATTTGCATTGAGCAAACCGGATCAGTCTGTGTTGCCATAAAACAATCTCCTAAATGATAATCAGGAATTAAAATACTTTGTTTCAACTCCTGATTTACTTGTCTAATAAAAAGTGACTGTTTATTAAACTCTGCCCTTTGTCCATCTATGATTTAGAGCCGATTTAATCGGTCAAACCATCCCGTTTGGTTAAAATATCGCGCAGCCACCATTCGTGTTTTTCGTGGATTTGGACAAATCTGGTAAAAACATCCGCCGTTCCCGGGTCCTCGCTCTCGTTCGCATTTTTGACGGCTGCACGCATTTCTTTGATGATCCTGATGACATTCGTATCAGCTTCTTTGATCATTTCCCGCATATCTGTATTTTCCGATGCGGATTTAATGGTTGCGATTTTTTGAAATTCTTCAATCCGCGAAACCGGATTCTGCCCGATCATCCGCACCCTTTCCGCCAGCACATCAATCGTTTCATAAACCTCTCCGGCAAATTCATCGAAAAGCCGATGAAGATCGCGGAACAAAGGTCCAAATGTCTGCCAATGATAGTGTTTGTAGTTCAGATACAGGATAAAGGCGTTGGCAACTTGTTGTTGCAAACTCTTTACGACGGTATCATTCGGTTGGTTACCTTCTGAAATCTGTGCAGATTCTTTGATTGCTGTTTGTCCCATTTGTTTTTCCTCTTTTTGTGATTTTTGTCTCTATTTTTGTTGCGCTGAAGTATTTGAGTTACCAGAATTTCCATCTGTGCTTGGTGAAATATTATTTGACAAAAGCTTTAATACGATTATCCCTAGAAGCAGCGTCATGATAATAATGGCAAAGCTCATCATCATCCAGTTTATGCCTCTGGTTTCACTTTCATTACCGTGAATTTGCGCAATGTTCATCTCTTTGGCAAAAGTTTTCCGGCTCATAAATTTCATAATTTTTGTTCTTTTGGTAGTTACCCGGTTTTCTGGGCTATCTGATGGGCCGTCGAAACTTCTTTGACCAATCCGGCCGCTTCAAACATCGGTGCAGATCGGGCAACATCCGCCTGGGCGACGATACCGCAACAGGCTCCGGCCGCATCAACCACGATCATTCGCCGAATTTTATTGGCTTCCATTGCTTTGCAACATTCACCGAGTGTTGCGGTGGGCTCCAAACTAATGATCGGAAAACTCATTATTTCCGCCGCTACCATTTCCAGCGGGTTTTTTCCTTGGGCCAATGTATTGAGAGTAATATCGCGGTCGGTAATAATCCCGACAGGCTTTTTGGTCTCTAAGTTTTCGATCACAGGAATTGCTCCGCAGTCATTTTCAAACATCAAATGAGCCACTTCGCGCAAATTTGTTTCCGGCACACAACAGGCCGGCGTTTTGGTCATAATTTCTTCTATTTTCATTGTTTTATCCTTTTTTATTTGTATTTTTTTTCACACTTTTCTCAGATGAATTTTCAGTAGGGTTTACTTTTGAAAGCGCCTTTTTACCAACCAATATAAAAATGGCAACAGACCTAACCCCGCCAAGTAAAATAATATCGCCTTCTTGTCTGTTTTAATGTCGGGAATAATCACGGGCTTGAGTGCGCCGCCTTCATCTTCCCAGTTTGAAATTGCCGCTTTATCACTCAATACTTTTCCAATATCGTTCATTGTCTTTACCTAAATCTCCCAAATGTTAAATAATTACTTAAATTTGGCAATCAGTTTTCCGACGAGTAAATTCCCATTTTCAGACCGCCAATCAAAAAGCATGATAATTTTTGTTCTCAAGTTTGATACGTCGTTTCTCATCTATTCACTTCGATTTCCTAACTTAATGTAATTCTGAGTTTAAGAGTTGAAAGATGTTTTGTATGTATGGCAACGCACAGAGCGTAGAAAAAAATGGATGGAATATTCGTTTGCAAGTTTTAGCTATGTGTCAAAACGCACATACTTTTGCCGTTCAATTAAGTAATGTAGCTCAAAGCCGTAAAAATGCCTGAAGATAGCTACAAAAAAAACTAAAATGTTACCAAATCAAACTGCGAACAAAAATCACCACAAGGACAACTTGCAGACACCACACGCCTATTCCGTAGAGGAAATTACGAGTCTGCTCAAGGTTGATTATTTACAAGGTTTGGCAAAAAAAGATGCCAAAAAAAGACTGCTCCGAGATGGCTCAAATAGCTTGGAAACTGTCAGCGGACGAAGCGCATGGCAGATTATGCTTGGGCAATTTACGAGTATCATCGTTTGGCTCCTGGCATTTGCGGCGGTAGTCGCGTGGTTCACCGAAAGCCAATTGGAAGCGGTCGCTATTTTGGTTGTTTTATTGCTCAATGCGCTGATCGGATTTGCGATTGAATGGCAGGCTTCTCGTTCGCTTAATGCTTTGCGAAAAGCCACGCATACTAACTCACGGGTGCGTCGCGATGGAAAAGAACAAATTATTGATGCCATTGAGCTTGTGACGGGCGACATTGTGATTTTAACCGCCGGCGATAGAGTTCCGGCGGATTCATTGCTAATCGAAGCCGTCAATTTGCACGCCGATGAATCTTCTTTAACCGGCGAAAGTGTGCCGGTCGAAAAATTGGTCGGTGCGTGCGAAATTTCCACGCCTCTCGCTGAACGCCATTCGATGCTTTTTTTAGGCACAAATATTGTTCGCGGACATGCCGTCGCGGTTGTCACGGCAATCGGAAAACAGACTGAAATCGGACGCATCGGGCAGCTCATCAATGAAACTAAATTTGAGCCAACGCCATTGGAGAAAAAGTTACAGGAATTGGGCAAAAGGTTGGTTTATATCGTTTTATTTGTGGCAGTTGCGGTGATGCTGGCCGGATATTTGCGAGGTGATAATTGGTGGCTGATGTTAGAAGTTTCGATAAGTTTGGCAGTCGCGGCCGTTCCCGAAGGTCTGCCCGCGGTGACTACTCTCATTTTGGCTCTCGGCGTTTTGCGGATGGCTCGGCAAAATGCCATTGTTCGCAAACTTTCGGCAGTCGAAACGTTGGGGAGCGCAACGGTAATTTGCACCGATAAAACGGGAACTTTAACCGAAAATCGGATGACGGTGCAGGAGTATCATTTAGCCAGTAAATTGGTTATTCAATTTTCGGCAGACGACAAAGAGAATTTGCCTGATGAAAACTTGCGCCGACTGTTGCGCGTCAGCGTTTTGTGCAACGAGGCTTCATTTGATTCGCAAACTACTGACGGCAAACAACCTATCGGCGACCCGACCGAAACATCGCTCTTGGTTGCCGCGCATAGATTTGGCGTAAATATCCAGCACGAACGCGCGCATTATAAAAAACTTTTCGAGCATCCGTTTGATTCCGTGACGAAAATGATGATAACTGTTTCCGCCGGTGAAGACGGAAAACAATTTGCCGCGATGAAAGGCGCACCTGCCGTAATATTGAAAGCCTGTCAGGAATATGTTGATGGAAACGGCGAGATCACAAGCTTGGACGATGAAAAACGCGATGAATTCATCAAAATTAACGACTCGATGGCAGACCGTGCATTACGAGTTTTGGCTTTTGCGGAAAAACCATTAAACGAAAAGTTTGATGAAAATTCAAAGGATGAAATTCAAACAGGTTACACTTTTTTAGGCTTTGCCGGAATGAGTGATCCTCCGCGGGAGGGCGTAGCCGAAGCCATTCGCATCGCTCAAGCAGCCGGAATTCGGGTTGTCATGTTGACGGGCGACCAGATAAACACGGCCCGCGCAGTTGCCGACGATTTACGATTGAGCAATGGCAAAGATATTTTTGCGCTTCATTCGGACGATTTAAAAAGTTCTGATAGCCAAGAAATCGCTGAAATGGCTCTCAAATCTCACGTTTTTGCTCGGGTCACACCAGAAGATAAACTGCGCATCGTCGAGGCTTTGCAAAAAGCAGGTGAAATCGTCGCCGTCACCGGTGACGGCGTGAACGATGCACCTGCCCTCAAACGTGCCAATATCGGGATTGTGATGGGCTTGCGCGGAACGGAAGTTGCCAAAGAAGCTGCTGATATTGTTTTAACGGACGATAATTTTTCGACCATCGTCAAAGCCATTGAAGGTGGTCGAACTATTTATGCCAATATTACAAAATTTGTTCATTTAATATTTTCCAAGAATCTGGGCGAAGTTATTATTATTTTTGTTCCAATTGCCATCGGATTACCCTTGCCTTTGCTTCCTTTACAAATTCTCTGGATAAATATTGTGACGGATGTCTTTCTGGCGTTGTCATTGGCGGTTGAACCTTCTTCGCCTAAAACGATGCGTCGTCCTCCTGTCTCGGCTCAAGAAGGTTTTTTGTCCGCGCCATTTTTATTCTTAATTTCGTGGCAAGGCGTAATGCTCGCCATCATTACCATTACGGCTTATTTTTGGGCTTTGCAGACTTACGGCGAAGGTTCACGCGCCCGGACAATTGCTCTTTTATCGTTGGTCGGCGGACAGCTTGGGCATCTGTTTAATTGTCGCTCAAGAACTCGCTCAGTTTTTGATAGATTTTTTAGTAATCCGTTTGTGTTTGGTTCGTTTGCTATTGCGATTGGTTTGCAATTATTTGCTCTTTATTTCCCACCTTTGGCAGGCATTCTTGATACAGTTCCACCGAACAAAGCTGATTTTGTGGTGATTCTGCTTTCGTTTATTTTACCGATAATTTTTGTTGAGATTACAAAAATCTTTGGGAGGCGGAAATGATTTGAGGTAGAGACGCGATGCATCGCGTCTCTACCATCACGTTTATTCACGTCGTTTCGCGTATTTCGCGGGCAAATTTTCTTGTTAATAAGCAGGTCAGCAAATGTTTTGCGACCTATTAAAAATAAAGAAAAGTTTGC
>JANOEF010000113.1:0-3447 GCA_031413075.1 Acidobacteriota bacterium
CGCGCGCGCAAGCCGTGTCGTGCCGATTTCAGGCGACCTCGCCGGGCGCGACCTCGGCGCGTTTGCCGTTTCCAATGTCAGCACGTCCGGATTGGTTTGCGCGGATACCGGAAGAACAAAAAAAACGAAAATGCCGAAAACCGGAAGTATCTTTAAAATTTGCTTTTTCATTAAAGAACCCCTCCACTATCTAAAAGGTTAATTTGCGGTTGGAAACTCCAACCGCAAATTAGTGTGTAGCAATTTTGGTTGGTGAGAAAACCGCCTGAGGTGATAAACTTAGCTTGTTCAGATTTTTCAATAATTGAATATTGTGTTATTATATATTTGTGAGATTGATTGTTAATCTTAAACTTAAACCGCTTGAAAGCCAACATTCCGCTTTGCTTGAAACTTTGAAAGAAGCAAACAAGGCTTGTAATTGGATTTCTCAAAAAGCGTATGAAAATAAGATTTATAAACAATTTGATTTGCATAAATTGTGTTATTACCAAGTCAAAGAAACTTTCAATCTTTCGGCGCAAATAGTGGTTCGGGCAATTGCTAAAGTTGTTGATTCCTACAAGCTTCAGAAAGCTCAACAAACTACTTTCAAGCCTTTGGGTTCGATTGCTTACGATGACCGCATTATTTCTTTCAAAAAAGAATGCCAAGTTTCGATTTGGACAACACAAGGCAGATTGAACATTCCTTTTGTCTGCGGTGAACGGCAAAGAAAGTTGCTTCCATTCCGCAAAGGCGAAGTGGATGTTCTTTATCGCAAAGGGAATTTTTATCTGAATGCCGTCTGTGATGTTCCCGAAGAATCGCCATTGATTCCCGATGATATTATCGGCGTTGATTTTGGTATTGTTTCGATTGCGACAACTTCCGATAATCAAACTTTTAGTGGCGCAGATGTTGAAAAAGTTAGACAAAAGTATCTCTATCAACGCCAACTGCTTCAACACAAAGCCTCGAAACAATCGCAGAATGGTAAACGTCCGCGAAACATCCATAAACTTATAAAAAGGTTGTCTGGATGCGAAAAACAATTTCGACAACATCAAAACCACGTTATTTCTAAAAAGTTGGTTGAAAATGCTAAGACATTCAATTCGGCAATAGCTTTGGAAGACCTCAAAGGTATTCGTAAACGAATTGAGAAAACGGTTAAGTGTAATCATCGAGCTAAAATAAGTGGTTGGAGTTTTTATCAACTCAAAACTTTTATTGAATACAAAGCAAAACAAGTAGGCGTTCCTGTATATTTCGTGAACCCGAAATACACATCTCAGGAATGCTCCAAATGCGGACACACCGAAAAGGCAAACCGTAAAAGTCAATCTGAATTTGTTTGTATAAACTGCCATTATACCGATAATGCTGATTTCCATGCTTCTAAAAATATTAGAAGCAGAGCGTTCGTAAATACGCTTCAAAGTTCGGAAAAGGTTAAAGAAAAGTCTTTAACGTGATTACAGGATTAAAGCCACTTCCATAATCCGTTTCGGATTTGGTGGTGGTTATTTACTCAACCTCAAAACCTTCAAGCGGCATTGTTTCGTTTAATTTTTCATTTTTGACGTGAAATTCGATTTCATAACTGCCTTTTTCGGCAATCTCGACTTCAGCCACGTAAATTCCGGTCACGCGCCCGACCTTTGCTTTCACCTCGTTAAATTCGGTCATTCCCTTACGCCGGATTTTCAAGTTTACTTCGGCTTTTTCAACTGGAGTTCCGTCTTTCAAATCCGTCAAATGAATCAAAAACTGACTAGGTTTCCCTGCCTTAAGCGGCTCGAATTCAAAAAAGTTTTCGATCCGACTCGTAAACTCGGTTCTGGCTAACGCCTCTTCTTCATGTTCGGTCTCCCCTTTTGGTGCGTTGAAACTGCACGAAGCAAAAGACAAGGCGAAAACAAGCAAGCCACAAACCGACAACCAACGACAGCATGTAGTTTTTGCGAATATTGTAAAAGTTGGTAAAAGTTTCATTGTCCGCTTATTATTTGATAAATCCGATTAAAGTTTCGGCTGTTTGATGAACAACCAGCGGAGCCAGCGATAAAATTGCGATGAGTGAACCGAGAAATAAAGTGATGAGTGAAGATACTTCAAACAAGGGTTTTCCGGTCAGTTTTGTTTTCGTTTCGACCGTCGGTAACTGATCGGCAAATTTGACTAAAACTTTAATCCGGGGTTCAATCCTCGATGGTTCTTCGCTCATAAAATTACTGACGACCATTGAATTTGAGTTGGGTGCGGGAAATGAACGACAGACTTTGATTAATGCCGAAGCAATTTCGAGGGGTTGTTTGGTGGTGGCGGCGGCGATTTCATCACAGACAAATTCGATTTGTTCCGACTGCCAGCGGAAAAGTCTTCGTGTCAAAGGAAAAGCGGGCGACAGATAGCTTGCCAGTGACAGAAGAAGTTTCATCAAATTGTCGAGTCTGATGTGATGAGCGGCTTCGTGTTCGATGACACCTTTTAATTCCGCTTCACTGAGCGTATTTAATAAACCCGACGAAAGGATTAATTTGCTCCGCCAAAATCCCCAGACGAACGTCAACGGCTGCTGACTCATCACCAAACCGACTTCGAGCCGATGATTTTTGGCAATTTCTTCGACTAAGATGATTTTTTCGGGATTTGGGGCGGACGATTCGATTTCTAGTAATTGGATAATTCGACTGATTTTAGAAAAACCGCGAAATGTTTTCCAAACTGCAAAACATAAAATGGTAATCAGGAAAATCACGGTGGCAATCGCCAGAAAAGGTTCAAAACGGGTGGTCAAATCGCTCAACAAATGCCATTCGTGATGTTTCACGTGAGCAGCTTTGAAAAATTCTGCACCGAGCCACGTTTCGGGCAAAAGTGCCGCCAAAACTAACCACAAAGCCAAAATCGGCGGTAATAAGATCAGTCCGGCAAAAATGCGTGTTTGAGCAAAAGCCGAAATCTTAAACCGGCTTTTTTCGCCGCCGAAACGCAATGTTTCCGCCAACGCATAAGCAATAACGGCAAGAATAGTGCTGAAAAACACAAAATTTTCGATGATTAAAAAAATCATTCCGGCTGTCCTTTTTTTGCCGAACTTTCTTGCTCTTCGCGTTTATGACGAATCAAATCTTCGAGCTGATCGAGCTTCGCTTCATCTTCTGCTACCAATTCGACAAATGCAGATAAAGCAGGTTCGGTAAATTGCGATAGCAAGGCACTTAAAACTTCCTGTGCGACACCGAGTTCAAATTCTTTCTTTGAATAACGCGGGCTGTAAGCAAACGCTTTCCCTTGTTTTTCACGAAGCAAAAAACCTTTGTGGTGCATTCGGTCAAGCGTTGTCAAAACAGTCGTATGGGCGATTTCGCGTTTTTTCTGCAATTTGGTTTCAACTTCCGAAACGCTTAACGGAGCATCGTTCCAAAGAATTTCCATCACAGCAGTTTGCAGCTCACCCAA
>JANOEF010000114.1:0-7957 GCA_031413075.1 Acidobacteriota bacterium
CAAATGGTTCGATATGCCAGGTCGGTGGTTTGAGTCGAACAACCTCCCGATAGTAGCTAATGGCTTCATCATTGTTACCTTTTCGCAAACTGATGTAGCCGCGCGAAAATAAATCAAGCCGTTGCGTCACCCGCGCTCCGCGATTATTGTTTTGAGTTAATGGCAAAACATTTGCCTCTAATTGATTTGCTCGTACCGTATCACCTTTTTCAGCCGCGACTAAATACTCAGACCAACCATCTTCCCGATTATATTTGAGAACTTCTTTGGCGGCTTTTTCGGCATTTGAAAAATCGCCTTTTCTTAAATAGACGAAAGCCAGACAATTCCAACCGCGTCTTTTTTCACCTTCTGATGGGGCAATATCAATATAACGGCGATAGAGGTTTTCGGCAGTGCGGTATTGTCCTTTCTGAAAATGCGTGTTGGCTAAATGCACGAGCGCGATTTCAAAAGTCGGATTGAGTTCGAGAGCGTCATTGTAAGCTTCAATTGCCTTTGAATAATTGCCTGACCATTGATATGACAATCCCAAACTGTCATAAGCATTGGCTTCCTTGGGAGCCAACGTGACATAGCGTTGGTGGGCGGCAATCGCTTCTTGGTGCTTGCCATCCCGCGAATAGATTCCGCCGAGCGAGTTGTGAATAATTTTGGATTCAGCGTCAATCGTCAGCCCTTGTTTCAAAACTTCAATCGCCTCATCCGACCTTTCTTCGCCGTCTAACAGTCTGCTTAATCGCCAGTAACTCTCTGTTTCCAAAGGATATTTAGAGATGATTTCACGATAAGTTTGAATCGCGGCGGGGTAATCCTGATTAGCAATTTCATACCACGCCCTAATATTCAAACGGTCTTTTTCAGTTAGTCTGTCCGAAAGTTTGAATGCTTTTTCGAGATATGGTTTGCCCTTTTCGCTCAGTCCGATAGAGATTGAATAGACATAGCCGATGCGGGCGTGAGCCATCGCAAACTGCGGGTCAAGGGCAACGGCTTTTTCCAATAATTCGACAGCTTCTTTATTGAGCAAAGACTGGGTTTTTTCAACGGCGATCGAGTAGTAGCGATAGGCTTCGAGGTTATCGGTCATCACACTTGCCAAATTTTGTTTATCATTTGGGGCGACATTCAGCCGATTAGAAATTTTTAGCGAAAGCAAATCTATTTCGGTGAGAATTTGCTCAGGTTTTTCGACATTTAAGGTTTCTGTGGCTTTTAGATTTCCCGAATTTGATTCGTAAAGCCACACATCCAATCGGACGCGCTCGCCGATTTTGGCAAAACTTCCGGTCATGAAATATTCGGCTTGGGTTTGGCTGGCAATTTCTTTGGCTTGTTCCAGTGAAATTTCAGCCTTTGTCAATCCTAATTTTTCAACCAGACTGTAAAGTTGAATCCGGCTCAATACCGTTAATTTTTCAGACCGCGAAAGGTCGGCAATCAACATATCCGCTAAACCTTCGCGCAGCCAATCAAGTTCCGTGCTTTTCGATTGATTTTCAAAAAACATGACGGCGATAGTTTTTTTACCTTCGATTTTAGGTAAGCGAACTTGTTCGACAGGTAAATTGGAACGCTGATTAAGATAAACCGCCACTCCCAAAATGCAAGCCAATAGTAAAATTGCGGATAGTAAATAAGGCTGATAATTTTTACCGACCGTTAATTGTTTGGCGAAAGTTTGAGATGATTTATTCGCCGGGTCAGTCTCAAATTCTTCTTCGTATTCAAATTCAACTTTGGTGATTTCCTCAATAAACGAGTTATCTAAATTTTCTTCGAGCCTTCCGATGAAACGATAGCCTGATTTTGGCACGGTTTTGATAAAGCGTGGATGATGCGAATCGTCACCAATGGCGCGGCGGATTTCTTTAACGCATTGCACCAGAACATCATCGGTGACAGCGGTGTCTTTCCAGACGCTTTCAAATAATTCATTTTTAGCCACCAGTCTTTCAGAGTTTTCGAGCAGATAAACTAAAACCTGAAAAGTCTTTTGCCGCAGATGTTTTTCTTCGCCGTCGCGCACCAGACAACCGCGAGACAGATCAACCTCGATATCTTCAAAACGATAAATTTGCTTTTCCGGTAAAGTCTTCATAATTGGCCGAAATTTCGGAAAAATTTCGTTTTTATTTCGTTACCCGCCTATTTCGCTGAGGATATTATCAGAGCATAGCTGAATTTATCGAATAATGAAACGAAAAATAAAAGTTACGATTACCAAAATTCGACGAATTGGAAGAAAAGCTGAAACTCAAGAAAGTATTATCTTTTGTCCGATTTGTCACGATTTTGTTGAAATAGTTACATTTGACGAATCAAACGAGATGTTGGATTGGTTAATCGCCACAAAAAAAGTCCACTTTAATTTAATCACGGGCAGAGGTGTCCAGATTTGCAAAACTTCGCTTTTGCAAAACGACTCGCAAAAAGAATTTGAAATGTTTTGGAGTATTCGACATTAGAAAATTGAGAGGGCGGTTTGTTCTTATCAACAAAAAGTTTTGCCGCTTTTCGTGAAGATGGCGATTTTGGAAAAATTTCGATTTTCTTTCGTTACTTTTACAACTCTTTGGAGTTAAATCTGATGATAATCCGATTTAGTTTCCATAATTTAGACCAAAAATTGAAACTTAAAAGGAATGAACTAACATGAAACAAAACAGAACTTTCCGCATATTTATCGGTTTAGCAATTGCGGCATTAGTGGCAATTGTTTTTTTTAACCTGAGTGAGTCCCATCATCGGGTGATGGCGAGCGGTCTGGGATTTTCGCAAACGCAGCAACGGGATGATGATTTGAGACGGTTCGCGGGTTGCTGGACATCAGGCAATTATAGCCTTTACATTCCAAAATCGGGCGATAGGGGCAAAATCCGCCACGGCGATTTAGGTGGTAAAGAAGATCCACAGATGATTATCATCGAAGGGATTGAAGAAGATACGATGACCGGGAAATGGATGTCAGACATAGAATTCAAATCAAGCAAAGACAGCAAAGGGCAGAAGCGAAGAGGAACATTTATGCTGACGCGAAATGGTGATCAACTTAACGGGACGGCACATGAATCGGATGAGAGTGAGGTAGAAGGATTTCGAGGAATAGATTGGGCTTGGAATTGGACTCTTCGGACAGATGATGAGATGTGCAAACAGTAGTAATGACTCTTCCCACTCGGGATGGTCTAGAAATCTTTTCCAAAGCGGTTGCTGAGATGGCTTTCACTGGTTGAAAATCCAGAATTTTGAAAGGAGATGGCATGATGAATAAAATGGTAGCGATGAGACAAAGCCTTGTTTCCTGCTTAAATGGTTGAGCTATTCGTCATTTGCTAAATCGGTTACATTTTCGTTGTCCGAAAAAGTGTGAAATGTTTTTGCCTTTTCGACATTAAGTATTTGACGAAAGTATTTTTTAAAAAAGGTATTGTAATGAGTCGGGTTGCTGTCGCTTGGTCGGATGCTGCGGCAGATATTTTCGTCCATTTTGAGCATCCGTTGAAAAAATGGAGGCAGACTATGAGTAATTTTGTAATGTTACGAACAACTTTGATTTTAATGGTTCTGTTGTTGTCGATACCCTTTTTTGCTTCAGACCGTTCTCTCGCAGCGAACAATTTGCCGGACGACGAATATGACATTGTTGGCGGATGGTCGTGGGAATGGAGGAACAATACAGGTTCCTCAGTCAAAGCCTGTCCGGGAGGTAACGGGAAGATAACGGTTACATTTGAAGACGGTAAAAGAACTCTTTCCTTTAATGGCAAAGTTCGTGATGCAGACGGTAAATTTGGAGATTCGTTCACCAAAGGCGGTAAATGGGAGTATTTGGGAAAAGATCCAAACTATAATAACCGGAGAAAGTATCGCTTTAATTGGGGTAACGATTCTGACGTGGTTATTATGTCAGATTCCGGAACTGCTATTGTCGGTTCAAACGGTAACGGACTTGGAAAGTGTCGCGTAAAGGGAACGAAATAAGTTTTTTGGCTCTACCGGTAATTTAGTGGAGCGTATATAAATTGAAAAATCAAAAAAGTTTATTTCTTTTGTTTGCGTAAGTCCTAAATCTAATTTTTTTTAAGGAAACAAGACAATGAACTTTTTGTTAAAACTACGCTTGGTTACTTTCTTCGTGATTGTTACGCAGACAATCACAGCTTGCCATGGAGGCACTCGGTCTCAAACACCACAAGAGCAGTCCGGTGAATTAACTGCCACATTTACGGCTGAGGAATACACACTGAGTCTTACGACAAGTTGCAAGTCGGTAATGCCGGAGTGTCCCTTTCGCGCCGAGATTTCAGCACCGTCCGCGCTCTTTGAATTGATTCAACAGGTCGAATATACCTACCTCCCTGACCGCCCGAAATCACCCGCGCCGATAACCGATACCGCAACCGGATTTCGATTTGAGGGAACTCAGACGGGGGGCGAAAAAGTATCTGCCGCAGTGACCCTGCGAGCGCGCGACGGTGCACCGTCAAAAGTCGTGCAAATCGAAGGAACTATTCCGTTCGCGGTGGAAGTAACACCGCCGCTACCGGCAGGTTTGCGCTTCGAAATAAATTACCGTCCGTGGTATCTCGAAGGGGTTCCGCACGAGCCGGTTGAGTATTTATTCAAAATTCGGTTGCGCGGCGAGGCTACCGCATTCAAGCGGATTAAATCCGTCGAGTATCGGCTTCCTGCGGACGACACCAAACGTCCGCGAATTCTCCAGCGTTCGGAGACCGAGACCGAATATTTTCTGGAGGGTAGTATGCCGAATACGGAGGGCGTAGTCATTGTAGCGGTAATCCGTTGGAAGAGTGGCGGGAATTCAACTCATATGATTCCCTTGCGACCGCGTTTGTGAGGCGGAGGTGTCGGCGATTATCTTCGGGACAGATAAGCAAATTTGAGAAAGCATTTTGCTTTTCTCAATCAAAAATGTTCTTTGGTTAAAAAAAGGAAAATAATTCTATGAAAATAAACAATCTATTAGGTTTAATGTTTTTAATAATTCTGTCGTTGGGACTGATTTCTTGTGAATCATATCAAAAGCGGGAGATTGAAAAAGACGGGACTGAACTAATTGCCAAAATTGAAGCGTTCCAAAAAGATAACGGCAGACTGCCCGAAACTTTAATGGAAATTGGCAAAAAACAAGAAGAACTGGATGGGCCGATTACCTATTACAAAAGAAGTCCAACCAGATATGAACTGTCTGCATTGTTAAGTATGGATAGTAGTTACAATTATGACTCAGAAACTAAAAAGTGGGTGAGAAAACCGTAAATTAAGGAGAAAAATGATGAAAAATTTAATTATCAAATTGTTAATTATTTTTTCAATCGGATGGGCGTTGAGTTCCGAAACATCGGCGCAATCACGGATTAGTTTTGCCAGAGGCAGAACTTCCGCCACCGTTTCGGGCAAAATCACCGGGCAAATGGACAGAAGTTATGTTTTGAGCGCAAGAAACGGTCAACATCTTTCGGCAAACGTCAGTTCACGGAACGGTTGTGTGCAATTTACCAACGGCGCGACCAGCATCAGCTATATTACTCAATCTGGTAGCAATTATCTGTATTTGATAAACCGATGTCGCAACACGACCGGTTTTACTATTACAGTGTCAATCAATTATGGTAGTGATTAAAAGTTGAATACTTCCTAAAAATTTCAGTTATAATTAAGCAGGCGAAATCAAAATACATAAGGAAATAAAAACAATGAGAATCTTTCGTTCGGTGAATCTTACACAAGCTAACGCTATTGTTGCACTTGCCATCGGGATAACCTTTATATTGGCTTGTAATTTATTTTCAAGTGGAGGAAAATCAACCGGCGGAAATTCAACCGAAGACAAAAGTGGAACAGGATTTAAAGTCTGGGTCAAAACTTCGCCTTGTGCCGGCGGGCGTACTGATTGGATTTCGATCGCCAAACAGAATCCGACCGAAGGCGGAGGCGGAAGTTTTTTTTCGACTGCTGATATGCTGAGTTCGGGCGTACCGTGCAGCAAGATTTCGGATAATTCCTGTACCTTTGCGCAGGCGATGGAGGCGGCCAATTCAGTTCGCGGTTCAAGCCAGTTTGCAAATTACTGTTGCCGTGATTATTCCGTGTGGAAGAACACTCAAACAGGAGAAATGTCCATTGTCAAAGGACCGGGTTCAGCCGGCTTTGGCTGGCAATTTGAAAAAGGGAATTTGTGTTGCGAAGAAGCCGAATCATTTGCCGGAAAACCCGGACTTTGCAGCGGTACCCGCGCCGGTGCGGGCTGGAAAACGGATGAGAACATTGACCGCCCCGGCGGAGATTATCAGGATTATGATTTGTCATCGCCAAATATCGAAATATGCCGTCAGGCTTGTCAGGATGACCCGAATTGTAAAGCCTTTACCTACGTTAAACCGGGTAATCAAGGAGAAAAAGCCAGATGTTGGCTCAAAAATATCGTGCCCCAACCAATGACCAGCACTTGTTGTATTTCGGGGGTCAAAGAAACCGGCACAACTACAGTAGTAAGAACTCCCAAAAATAACAATTCAAGTAGTAATAGTGATGATGGAACTACTTACCCTAACGATAATCGGGGTCAATCTAACACCGCTAATTACCCGACACCAACTCCTCCACCAAGTATCGGACGTTGGACTTTGGTTTCAGTGACGGCGATTCCCGAAACTCCACAGAAAGGATATAGTTACAATGCTCAATCTTCAACGGTGCATTTAGACATTTATAATGGCAACACGCACGATTTTCAATGGACAAAACCGCCCGCCCAATTTGATGCAAACGGCTTTACTGTTGCGCTCAATACTCAATGTGACCCGATCCCGAAAAATAGTTGCGCTTCGTTGATGGGGGTCAGAAGCGACGGACTTGAATCGGACACGCCTCCGGGAGAACGAAAGGCAGAGGCTAATGGTGCAGACGGCGCGGCTGCCAACGGACAAAAATCCGTCACCTTCAAACCCTCGTTATCAAGTCCAAACGAAATTGAAGTCGAGGTCGGATTGATGTGGGGCGCGGCGAGATTTATTTACAAATACCGACGTGAATAGAGAACAAGAGAACAAGGGTAAATTTCTATGAAATATTGTCCAAAATGCCAAACGGCATCCGAAGCACCGGCAGGCCGTTTCTTCGAACAGCCTGGAAACCGCCCTGCGCGACAGTCTTGACCGGCGATTCCGACAGGACACCGTCCTCCAGAAAATGATGGCGGACGGGGGGCGCGTAACCGTCGGGACTAGCGAGGGACTGCTGGACGCCCTCATGGAACAGGTGGCGACACACTACCTGGATCGGGTCGAGGTCGACCTGGAAACAGTTATCCAGGAAGAGAAGAGAAGACCGGCGCGCTTCGAGTCGACACACCGGTCGGCAAGATCACGGCCGGAGGCTGGTCGATCCTCCTCCAGGTGGAACGACTGCGCGGCGTCCTCAAGGCCGGACGTCCTCATGTCGACGTGGGCCAGGAGGGAATGATATCGCTTCGCGTGCCGACCCACATCGAGTCCGGGAGTGGCAAAATGACTTTTGACTTCGCCTGGAAGCCGAGCAAGCTGGTCTCGATCCTCTGCCACGGCTTTCGCGACACGGTCCAGGTGGCGGCGCTCGTTCTTTCCCAGGATCATGACCTCGAGGGGGAGATCAGCCTGGTCGACGCGCCCGGCGGGATCTCCCTGCGAACGAATATCCGGCGCGACCGACATCCCATCGCCATGACGCTTACCGATTCGTCTTGGGCGACGGTGCGTGCCAGCCTGGCCACGCAGGATCGGACGTCGCGCTGCGGCATGCTGCTCGATCCGGACGATGTCATCCAAAAGCTCAAGGCACTCGGCGAGGCCGGCATCAAGATCCGGATGCCCGAGCGACTCCTCCCCTCCGTCACCCTGCCGACCCGCGTCTCCCGGTCGGTCATGATCCTCCAGACACCCGTGGCCATTGCGCC
>JANOEF010000115.1:0-1726 GCA_031413075.1 Acidobacteriota bacterium
CCCAATAGGGTCGGGTGTCAAGAATCGTTATCGTATTTTCCCCCGCCTGTGCCTTCGGTATGCCGACGACTTTCTGTCCCAGCGTCCCACCCTAGCGATATTTGGGGTAATAAGGTCATCACTAAGGTAAATAAAATAGAGAACGAACTAACTGCTCTTAACCCGTTCCTAAAAATTTGTTTTTTTGTTAATCTTTCCATTTTGTCATTGTCTCCTTTTAAGTTGTTGTTTTTAGTGCAAACCTTATATTTCCCGCCTTGCGTGGGGCAACCTTGCCTTGGGCATTCGCCACAATTTGTGCAAATAATAAAACAAACAGGGAACCTGATTAGATTTAGTCAACCATACTCCGATTTAACCAATCGGGTCAATAATTTTTTTTGAATACGATGATTACCCTAACTCACTATATTTTGGAACGGGAAAAGGCTTTGCCAAGTAAAAAGTAAAAAGAAATTTGCCCGCGAATGGACGCCAAAAAACGCGAATAGAAAGCATTTTATTTCTGTTTTAGATTATTTAAGACGACGGGGCGGGAGGATGACCTGAAAAACAATTTCGGGGCAAATAAAAATTGAAACGGGATTATTCATCTCCGCTTTGGACAATAAACCAAGACGTTCATAGAGGCTGAAATAAATGCCGTCAGCCGTTCCTTGGGTTATCTCCAACTCTTTGTGCCAGACGGAATAAGTCCCGAGTTTATTATCTGTCCGATAAAAAAAACCTTGAATCGGATGAGTCAAAATCAATTTTATCGCATCCAAATTTTCAAATCCCGCGTGACTTGCAACCGGTTCGCCCGTATCAAGGATGTTGATGTTTGACGAACACCAATCCGACTCACTTTTTACCTCGAAACGATTGTATTTTTTAGCGGCATTATCATACTCAAACTCGGTTTGATACTTGGCATAATGCCACGGAATTTTCCATAAAATTTTCGGCAGATAGACATAATATGCGCCCAGTGTCGTCCCGAAAAACCAGACGACCTGCTCATTGGTTTGCCGGTCCACCACATAAACCCGAAAATTAGTCTGCATAAACCTGAAAGATTTAAATGGAAACAGTTTCGTGAACTTAAAATCTTCGTCCAGAAATGGAACGGCACTCATCAGAGCCATTTTCTCGCCGTCAATATCAAATTCAGGAATTTCAAATCTCTCTGCCGGGATGTATTTTTCCAGTCTGTTTTTTGGCAAAGCGTAATTGATCAAAGCAAAATGCGTTAATTTTGATTCAACATCCAAAATATTCGGACAAATTGGCTTTAACCGCTGGTTTAAGATTTCCCGGTAGCTGTTCATAGGGTCATCATCGTCAGGTCAAATATGAAAAGACAGGATAATTTTCACTGGATCAATGCTCAGATTTTTTACTGACTAATTCTTTCCCAAGATTCCGGCTGTTGAACGGTTTGATTTGCTTTGAATCAGTCTGGTTCCGTCTGCAACTATGATTTTATTGGCGGTCAGAGTGGTACCGGTCGCGCGTTGAAATTCGGAGATCGCCTTGTTCAAATCGGTTTGCGCTTGGAGTTCGCGTCCACGGGCGGCGAGGAGTTCGGTCTGGCGTTGCAGAACCAGATAAAAAGTCGTGATGCCGCCTTTGAATTGGCGTTGTTCACTGTCGGAAAGCTGTTCGGCGGAGGTGCGCGCGGCAATGGCAGAATTAAGCCTGGCTTCGGCGGAGCGAAGTGCCTGTAACGCGTTTCGGACTTGAG
>JANOEF010000116.1:0-2852 GCA_031413075.1 Acidobacteriota bacterium
GGATTTTCGGAGCCATATTTGATTAATATTGACTAATTCCCTTTCTTCTTTTTGGAAATAGGTCAAATCTACAATCGAAAAAGGCTCCAAATTACCTCCAAAACGGCTTTTGAGCCGTTTGGCGCCTTTGGCAACTCCGCGTATCAAACCATGCTGCTCAGTTAAGAAGAGGACAATTTTATCCGCCTCAGCTAATGCGTAAGTTTTAAGAATCAAACCTTTTGTTTCAAACAGTGACATTGACTTTTACCAGGGTATAAAATAAAAAACCCAAGCCATAACCAGGCTGATTAAAGTAAATTGGGCAAATATTTTCAGCCCAAAAATCATTTTATGTTTATTGTCGCCGGAGGAAATAGCTCCTAAGACTACGGCTGAAAATAAGGCAAAACCTACTAAATACAAAAAATGAATCATTCTTTTCTCCCGACAGCAATATCAAAAGCATCTATTATTGCTAAAAAATTAAGTAAGCCCGCGACTTCTAAAAATTTGCCACCGTATTCAAATGTAGCTGAGGCGGCTACGTCTTTTGCCGGAAATGTTTGCAGAAAAAAACTGATAATAGAACCAAACCCATTTCCTAATAAAGCAAAGACATGCAAAATAACTAACAAAGGACCATCCTTGAATTCAAAACCGGGGTAATAAACGCCCCCACTCATGACGCCGATGATAAACATTGTCCAAATAACCGTGCCAATCAATAACCCTCTGATGACCCGCCCTTGAAGCAGATGCCCAACTCCGGGAAAAAACCATCCAATCCCACTTAAAATCCAAGCATTATTCATTTATTTTCTCACTTTTTGTTCAACTAATTTCTTAGATGTCGGCCAGCAGACTGTTCTCTAAATAAATTAAGAAAAGTCGCTATCTTTAAGATTCTGCTGAACTTCTGCAGTTAATCAGTACTTTAATACAACAAAAACTTTGCTCTTTGTTTGATAAATTCATGTTCACCATTTGTCCACTCATTTTGAATTTCTCTAATTGAATTGCCGCTTTCAAAAGCCTCTCTTAATTTGGTGGAACCGTGGATAACATCAAATGGATGACGATCATAAACATATTCGTAGGGAGGATTTTTCCATTTAAATTCTTGCGGGTAAAGCTCAAACGCCACCTTGGCTATCGCAATTCCGGAAATTACAGGTTTATAAAAATTTCGATCAGTGACGTGAACAAAGACTCCCGCGCAAGATTTTCCGGCCTCCTTTTGAAATGTCGGCACAAATCCCATCGGTCTAAATATTACTCCTTCTAAGTCGAGCGCATTCAACTCTTTGGCAAACTCAGCGGCATTAATGTAGGACGCCCCGATAATTTCGAAAGGGCGGGTCGTTCCACGCCCTTCTGAGATTTGAATTCCTTCAAAATAAACTGTTCCAGGGAAAACAACTGCGGTCTCAACCGTCGGCATATTCGGTGACGGCATGACCCACGGAGTGTCTGTTTCGTCACCGTAAAAGTCTCGTTCCCACCCTTCCATTTTGATTACCTGAAGGTCGCAACGTAGTTCAAAATCTTCGTTAAACAATAGAGCTAGCTCACCTATTGTCATCCCGTGCCGCATCGGAATCGGAAACATGCCAACAAAAGATTCGTGCCCGAGTTCTAAAATATTACCTTCGACCTCTTCCCCATTGATCGGATTGGGTCGGTCAAGCACAAACATTTTTTTGCCCAACCGGGCGCAGGATTTCATGGCCTTGGCCATCGTGTAGATGAATGTGTAAACCCGGGTCCCAACATCTTGTAAATCAAAAACAAGAGCATCCACCTCTGCTAACATACTTTCAGTCGGCTCTCGGGTTTCGCTATACAACGAATAAATTGGAAGTTCAGTCTGGGGGTCAGTCGTATGCCCCGTTTCGATCATATTGTCCTGAACATCACCACGAATTCCATGTTGGGGTCCGAAAAGAGTAGTCAGATTAATTTCCGGGTGTTCAAAGAACAAATCCGCCGCATGCCGAAAATGATGATCAACCGTCGCCTGATTACAAATCAAACCCAACCGCATCGTTCCAAAATACTTGGTTGGGTGCGCTAAAACCTTTTCTAAACCTAGTTTAATTTGCTTCCTTTGAAGTCTTGCCATAGATAGTTTTACTTACATTCCTCAATAAAAGTTTCAAAAATATTGCGGGATAATTGATCTGTTTGCCAATTTAATTCAGGATGCCATTGGACTCCTAAAATAAACCTCTCGGTTGAAGTATCTTCGATGCATTCAATTACTTTATCCTTTGCCCAGGCTGTTGCCCGCAAGCCATTCCCTACTTTCTTAACCGCTTGGTGATGGTGGGAAGTGACTCGGATACTGTCATTTTTCGTCGTTATCAGACGCGCCATGCGCGAATCTTCTAATATCTCAATTGAATGCGAATTGCGGTTTAACGGAATCCCCTGTCGGTGACGTAAACAGTCTGAAATTTGACTTTCGATGTCCTGAAAAAGTGTTCCGCCCCGAAATACATTGAGTGCTTGCATTCCATAACAAATTGCTAAAATTGGAAGATTCAATTTTTCGGCTGCTTCCAAAACAAGAACTTCGGTTTCATCTTTTTCAAAAATAATATTGCCCAACCTAGGGAGCGGTTCCTCCCCAAATCTGAGGGGATCTACATCCGTATCACTACCCGGTAATAAGATCCCATCATAATTTTGCAGACATTCACGAATATATTCTCTTTTGGGAATCAACGAAATGTGGGAAGGAGTCCCGCCCAATCCTTCGATAGCCTCACTGTAATCGCGTCCCAAATAAAAGCGCCTTGGTTCAATTTCAAGACGCATTGTAATTCCGATTCGTGGTTTTCTCATATCTCGCTTTTTCAATGTTCAAA
>JANOEF010000117.1:0-12652 GCA_031413075.1 Acidobacteriota bacterium
TTAAAGTTACGGTTTCGCTTCCGCCTTTTTCGCCAAGCTCACGATTACTCAATCCCGAACCTTGTCCGTAAAACATCGGAGCGCGACCTTTCTGATCAGGCAAGGCGAAATTTGTTTTCGCATTACCACCGTAATTTGCTCCGAGCAATGAAAAAAGTGCCGTGTTTTGAGAAATCGGCAAGAGTTGTCCCTCACAAAACGCCCAACCTCTGGGGGCAAAATTTCCGCCGAACATTCTGATTTCAGCTACAAATGGATCTGCCATAAATTTATTCTCCTAATAATGTTTAATTTCGTGAAGGGAACATCCCCGTAAGTGCAATACAAAAATTCAATGCCAAAAAAGGTTGCCGATTTTCGTGGGGTTGACTTCCGCCGGTAACTGAAATTGTCGCCGGATTCATTCCCGCATCGGCAGTCCCTTTAAAATAAAGCTCTGAATTATCTGTCGGCGTTCCAAAGAAATTTTTCTGAGCTGTGGTGGCATTATTTGCATTGGAATCCTGTGAAACATTGACGTTATGTGTGTGAGCCGGTATTTCCGAATTTTTCAAAGTATGTGCCTGTTCGCCGCCGGATTCTCCAAGTTCAAAATTATTACTCCGATGAATCGGGACTCTTGATTGGAAATTCGGCAAGGCAAAATTGGTTTGCCCGTTTCCGCCGTAAGTTGTTCCAAGCAACGAATAAAGAGCCTGATTTTGCATAATCGATAAAAGTTGTCCATCGCACTTTGCCCAGCCTTTGGGGGCGAAAGCGAAACTAAAAATGCGAATTTCCGCCATAAATTGATCTGCCATGATAATTCTCCTTTTATCCCTGCGACGGGAAGATTCCGTATAATGAAATGATAAAACTGAGGCACAAAAAGGGCTGCATATTGTCGTGCGGTTGGCTGCCTCCACCCCTTGTAATTGCTACCTCATTCATATTTTGCTGAGGCTCAGTTGAACCATACGCCAAAGCCGTTGTATTAGTTGCCGGAACACCGCCGACCGGATTTGCACTATTTCCGTTACCATTTTTGCCACCCGCCACATGATTATGTGTAGCCATTTGATTAACGGTTAATATCACCGATTCAACTCCGCCTTTTTCGGCAAAGGCAACTCCATTGCCATAATGAATCGGCACCCGCCCGCGCAAATCAGGCAGACCAAACGTAGTTTCTCCATTGCCGCCATAAGTTGTTCCGATTAACTGGAAAAGTGTTTCATATTCACTAATTGTTAAAAGCGACCCGTCGCAAAACTTCCAATCGTAGGGAGCAAAATTCCCGCCGAATATTCTGATTTCACCAACGTATGGTTGTACCATAAGTCCTCCTCCTTATTTTCCAAAAGCGGTTGCTTTTAGACTAATATTTCCCGATGCTCGGCATTCCCAAAGGCAATAAATTCCTTCATCGCTGATGCTTTGAAAACCAAGCCGTTTGAATAAACTGATTGATTGATTAAAAGTTTCCAAATAAATGCGAACCGGCTTTTTTGCCGATTGCAAAATATCTGTCAAAATTTTTGTGCCAATCCCCTGACCGCGATATTCAGAAACAAGCATCAGATCAATAATGCGGATCTCATCTTCTAATTCTGAAAGGTAAAGCCGACCAATGTTTTTATTATCAGATTTGATAATTTGAAAACTTCCGTGTGGATATTTTGCCGTATAATGCTGATGTTGAGCCTCAAATTGTATTTGTAGAAATGATTGTTTTTGCTCGTTATCCCAAGGAACAATTGCCATCTCATCTGCACGAGTGAGAGAATATAGTACAAACAAAAACGTTTCATCCGAAGGCGTAATTGGAAAAAAGCTCAAGTTCATTGATGCTTAGACTCTACTACCAAATAATAAAAATGACAAATTTTTGAGAGATGAAACTCTACCACTGGGTGTAATTAAAAGTGGGACACCCTTTTCGCCAAATTCAAAAGACCCTTAAAAATTGACAAAATTGGGGCTGTATATTGTGCTTGTAAAATTCTATCTACAACATATAGAAGTCAAAATCGTCATCAAAAATTATTTGTATTTCTGTGTCCCACTTTTAATTACACCCTCTGCCACTAAAAAGGCAGGAATTGTGCTAATTAAATGAATATTATTGCTAATCTTTTCATCATTTTGTCTGTTTTTGTTTGTCTCATAATTTTGTCCCAAAATGTTCAAGGTAACGAAATTTCTCAAACCTGCGAGCCTTTTTAATCGGGAATACTAAATTTATTTCCTCCATAAATAATTACGAGAACGAGGGTTGAAGGAGACATTTTGCCGAAAAATTATTTCAAGCAAACAAAGTAAATTATAATCAGACTCAGTAGATCCAAATTTTGGATTTTGGATTTTCAATCACCCTAAATCTTCAATATTGGTTAAATTACTACTTTTGCTTTCGATAATTGAAGATTTTTCGCAGTTTCAATCTTTTTCGAGGTCAGATTCAAACAGTCAACCCCAACCCGTTTTTCCACATTTGGATCTACTGAGCCTTTTCAACCTTAAATGGAAATCAATTCGCCACAACAACCGACCCAGCCCTCTTGGCAGATGATATTCCGAATGAACTAAAACAAATTCTTCTGAACGGTTTGCAAAAAATGCTGACGAACGATTTCGACGTCAGGCGGGGAGATCTGCGTTTCGCAGAACTGATTCGACGGGTTGGGCTTCCGCAACCTTAGATATTAGATCATCTTCGAGCCGTTGGCGGTTTTGGGGCCGGCGTCCGTGTGGCACTCCAATTGTCGCTCTGACCCGATTCACCGAACGAGACGGTTCCGTTGATGGTCTCGCCTTCTAATTTTCCGGTCATTGAAATCGTCAAATTGTTACCATTGTATGTCACGGTGTAAATGAACTCGATATCATTTCCTTTGACAGTCCCTACGAGCGGTACATCGCCGGCCGCGCGTTTGACAGTTCCCGTCAATTTTTCGCCTTCGACCGTAAAAACCAATTTGAAATTGCGAACACCGCCGGGCGTATTCATCGCCGCATCCCATTCGCCGGCTATCGATGCGGTTTGGGCGGTAGTTTGATTTGCACCGGCCAGTAATAATCCTAACCCGAAAAAGGCTGTCATTATCATTCTCAACATCACTTGGTTGCCTGTTAACTGAAACATATTTTGTTCCTCTCGTTCTTAAAATACCTGTCTGAAATCATTTTGTTCGTTTTGTTCAATTTTTTCAACCCTGAACTATTTCTTTTCGAGCTTATCCAAGTCCATTCCGACAATTTCTGAGCAGCACGATCATTGCAGACCGGAAAAGTTTGAATTAAGATTGTCTGCCTGCGAATGAACCCGAAAAAACGGGAAGAAATCCGCTTTTCTTGTCAAAATAAACTTTTCTAGTCGTGACTGGGAATCGTTGTTTTTTTGAAAATTAGAAATTTATCAATTTGCGGGAGTAGAACTGCCCCTCCGGACCTGTCATTGCAGTTAACTTGAGCGATCAAGCTTAGTCTTGATTCAAATATTCAAATAGAAGTTAAAAAAAGACCGACTGACAGAGGAAACAGGTCAGACCGAAGCCCCAAGTGATGACCTTATTCGTTTGGGCTTCTACAACGCCGGTCAATAACATCGTCCAACCAGCCAGAACTAAAATCGCTCTATTTACTTTTATCATCAAATTCATCTATTTTCTCCGCTTGTAATTACTCGTTGGTGTTGTCGAGTCGAGCAAATTCCCAACCGCTTGACGCTAATTCAAAATGATAAACCCAGGGTTTGCGTTCCGAGTTGACCGGCTCGCTTTTGAAGGCGCAGGGCACCTCGTAATGATCGTCGCGTTTTTCAAAGACCGCGTTGGCAAAACATCGGGCGGCATCAATGCTTTGGCTGGCAAAAACGCTGTCATAATTTTTGATAAAGTCAGCTTCCGTTTTAACTTCGTTCCAACCATGCGGCATCGAAAGCGGAAACCTGGAGAAACCGGCGACTGCCTCTTTATCACCTTTTTCAACCGCTGATTTGAACATCGGCCAAAAGGTTTCAAATGGGGTGTCTTCACTGACTTTTGTTTCGTCGTTTACCTTTGTTTCGTTTCGCGCAACAAATTTTATAAATTTCAATTCGGTTCCGGTCCATTCGTAATACCAAGCGCCGGCGCGGACATCTTTTCCGCTGTCACCCGTAGTGGGGTAACCATTAATAATCAGAAGTCGGCTGTCTGATTGATATTGTAACGGTTGTTTATCTTTAAGCCCGCCCGCTCCGAATGAAGTGACGCCAATCTGCGTTGGAAACAGGACGTTGCCCGTTTGAGCATCAATGATCGCACTCGATTGGCAATCCGTCCCGCAGCCCCAAGTTGATAAAACAAAATGTCCGGCAAAATTCACGCCGTTTTGCAAACTTTCATTCAGCTTATCCTTATAGGTCGTCGAATCAGGCTCATCGGTTTGAGTGATCCCAGTGGCAATCGCGTTTTCAACCGTCGCCGGGTAGTTTCGAAATTCCGGAACGATATCCTCCGAATTCTCGTTAGGGTAATGGGTGCGTCTCAACTCGATCGCCGAAACAATCGCGCCCCGTGAGAATCGGGTGGCTCTTCTTTCGTTTTCCGCGTAGTTTCCCGCAGTCGGCGCACCCCTGACTCGAAATGCCATTCCGCGCAGTTGGTTTTCAAAGGTCGCATATTCGCGCGATTCGATCTCGCTCAAGGTGATTTCCAATACTTTTCCGTAAATCGCCACAACATTACTGATCTCCATCTTCGGATGAACGCCAGCATCGGTTTTGTAGGTTTCATCCCAGACATAAATCTGTTCTATCATCGCATTTTCGTCGATCGGCGCGGAGGCGTCCGGTTCGTTAGCGTAAAGCGTCATGACCTCGTTTTCGCCCTTTTTGACGGCGATCAACGCGATCCCTTCACCGTCACTCGAACGGCTTAAAGTCATTGGCGCAAGAGCCTTTCGGGCTTCTGCGACCGTCATCTCAATATTGATCGGTCCGACCGAATTTTGGGTGATCAGTTTATTTGTTTGAGCTTCACTCACGCCCGTAAAAAACAATCCGGTCGTCAGAATTGTCATCATCATTAATTTCTTCATCGTTTTATTGCCTTTTTTTCTAACTTAATTTTTTCCGCTTCCACTTAGACTAACGAGAACTCTGCCGAAAAAAGGACATTTGAACCAAAAACAATGACTTATACCAGTTACCAGTGAGCAGTGAGCAGTGAGCAGTGAGCAGTGAGCAGTTAGTTAAACTCTTATTCACGTTGAATTTACCAACTTTCTTTTGCACAGTTTATAACGGTAAAAGATATTAGATTTGCAGGCGGCGGGTCGGAAATTGACCCATTCAAGTTGAACTTTGCTTAACTTGTGCGGGTGTAGAACAACCCTTCCTCACTTGTTATTTATTTTATCAGGTCTTTTTTCGCTTTTACTTGAGTCAAGGTGAAGGTCAATTCTTCAACTTAAATAAAATGACAGGTCAGGAAGGGTTGTTCTACGCCCGCCTTTGTTTTATGAAAAAAGTGTGAAATGAAAGACGGATTTGAGCTACTTTATTTATACAAAATCCAATTTCTAAAATCCGGCTTCATTTCACCCGAAAATATTCAGAAAGATCCGGCAATTATTGTTCGGAATTTTTCAAATTAACCGGCATCAATTTTCGTAGTTGCTTCTCCCGTTAAAGGAGAGTTTGATCTTCTTGACGGCAGGAAATTGTTTAGCGGTCGCTTCGATCTGAGCACGTAGTTCCGTTTCAAAGCAAGGAGCCGATACTACTCGCCCCGTGATCCGAATCGTGGCGATGCCGTCTGCCAACGTGACACTTTTTAAAATGTAATCCAAACTACCGTGCCAGGCATTATCTAATTTTATTCCGCCCCCGTCGATTCCGTCCGGCGTCTTGATCAACTCTTCCAAAGCCGTTTTCAAGACATCGGTAGTTTCTTTGGTGCGACTGATAGCGATCAGACTTCTGCAGACTTCATCTCGGTCACTGGGAACTCCCTTTTTGACATCTTCACGGGCGGCGAGGAGATAAATTTTGAATTCAGTAGCTGTCGGAGCTTTGACCGGAGCCAGAGTCCTGACCACCCTGAATCCGATCTTTTCGATTGCCAATGACGGATCGGCATAGATGCGCCCCTCAAGCATCATCTCGATATCGTCCTCAAAATGTCCGCCGCGAAAAACCCGATCCGAACCTGTTAACGGTCCCAACGGATCAGTAACGCTTTCATTTGGATAACCGCCAAACCGATCCGCGACCCATTCCGTCACGTTTCCGTTCATATCATACAACCCCCACGCATTCGGCTGTTTTGTCCCGACTTCGTGGGTTTTACCTTCTGAGTTTGACCGATACCACCCGGTCTCAATGGCTCTCGGAGAAACTGCTCGCGTCCCCGCCTGCTCTGAATATTCCCACTCGGCTTCGGTTGGTAACCGATACGTCCCGTCTCCCTTGGCGTTTAGTTTCTCAATGAAATCTCGCGCATCATTCCAGCTCACCATTTCCACCGGACAGCGCGGACAGTTCTCAAAATAACTCGGATTTGTTCCCGTCACTTTTTTGTATTCTTCCTGCGTAACTTCGTATTTGCCCAGATAAAAGCCGCTGCTGATGGTGACGCGATGGACCGGCGACGACTCTGAATCATCGGTCGCCCCCATCTCAAACGTGCCCGCCGGAATATAAACAAACTCCATACCAACCGAATTATTGATGGTTTGAGTCTGACCAAGGATCGTCAAACTCAAACAAAGGATCATCAAAATATTTGCAAGAAATATTCTGTAGCTTAAGTTTCTGAATGTTGTCGGATACGCAATCTTTACTTTCTTCATTATTTTATTGTTTTTGATTCCTAACATAATTTTTGCTTCCTGCTTTTTTTCATTAATAAATTTAGTTGTTTTAGGTCGCTTACCGGGAGCGCAGACTGCAAGGAGCGCCGCCCTCGCGCGAAGCGTCGAGGGCGAAACTGCCGGATGAAAACTCAACTTGATTTCCCCTTCGGCACGTTCCCGTTCATCGCTTCGCTGGAACGGGGCAGACAGGCTGTCTGCGCTCCCGGCTAAACAACTTTTTTCCTACGCCACCCCCAAATTTCACCCATCCCTTTTCAAACGCCGCCGTTATTGAACGACTCCCGGACAAGTGGTGGCCTTGCCATCAGGTGTCTTGCCGCATCTCATCGGCTGTCCTTTTTCATCCAGAAGATTGTCAACTAAGTTGCCGTTATGAAATTTGGCTTCGCCCGTGATGACAAAGATCATATCGTTAGTGGAGCTGACAATTTTGATCGGCTTGATATTACCCAAGTTAATTTTTATATCACGAACGTAAATAAAAATAGGTCCGCTGGTCAGGGTAATCGTTTGCCCTTCAATTGCGTAAACATTGATTCTGCCCCCCTCTTCAATTGCTTGACGCAATGAACCGGGACCACTGTCGTTGGTATTAGTAACTGTCTGAATATCTCGAAACTGAATATCTTGAAAATCCCTTTCAATTCCAAATTCAAAACTCCCATCCTCGTTCCGGATAAAAAGGTATCCTTGTGGAGGATATCGACCCGATCTAAATTCGTCCCATACGTAATCTATGTTTCCTTCAAGAAACTCTCCCAAACCACGTTCTTCATCAATCCCACCGCCTGGAACCGGACAGAAAAGATGTATCCCCGCTTGCACATCCATAGCACTACGTGGGCCTTTGATTGCCCTAAGCCTTACTGTGCAGGAGTAAAGTATAGGAGCCCGGTTGTCAAAGGTTGTTTTATAGAAGCCATAATCCGCCAATTCGTATGAATTGGTTTCTTTAATAATCTGAGCCTTGGCTAAAGCCTTAGTTTCATTGCACTTTACTCCCATCGCCTGTCTTTCCGCCATTCCGTCTTTCTTTTCTTTGGTAAACGCATTAGCATACTGATTATCAACGTGTGCGTAATACTTAAGATTCGGAGTATATCCTTCGTCTTCGCGTCCATAATATTTATCCCGAACAGAAAACCACCAGCCGTCATGCTCATCCGCCTTCTCCTCGCAAACGACCTGTGAAAGGCGTTCCTGCTTCGCACGCATAGATTCTTTTTCTATGGTCTTCCAAAAATCAACCAGTTGTTTGTTATACTGTTCGACTAAGGCATCTCGCCTTCCCCGTTCGTCGGTTATCTTTTCTGTGTTACCTGCCGCCGCCGCGTCGTTAATATTCAGCTGTCTCCAATTGATCTGCATTTTTAGCAAATCCAAATAAAGACTCATCGCAGAGAATAGATAAGGCAGAGTTGGACCGGCGGGATATGCCTTGCCGCCGTCATTCTGATGGAAAAATGGAATGTCCGTAAAGACAACCGTTGCAACCCTTGCAGCTTCAGCCATAGCTTCAGGGCGGCTAAACTTATCAAAAGTCTCTATTGTTGCTAAATCCTTTCGATAACTGACTTTTCTCGCAATAATAAAAGCTTTATAGGCTTCTTTTCTTGAGTCGTCTATGTCAAGCAGCCACGCTTTCTCCAGTGATGCTTTCAGTTCTGCATATTCCGGCAATTTTTCTTCGGCAAAAAGAAAGCCAACCGCACCGCCCAGAACCTTGGCATATGGTGAATTGATTATGCTGAGAGCCTTTGCCCCGATCTGGATATATCTGTTTGCTTCCCTTGAAACTTTTATTTGTGCTTTGGTGACCATCGCGGACGACAGCAAAACCGTAATGAGCAGCATTGCAATCATCGGGCGGATGATGGAAATACCACCAAGACACGCGAGACACTTGCCCGCCAAACTTCGTTTAAGCGGACTTGAACCCGCATTACCAAAACATTTCTTTTTCATTTTTTCTCCTTTTCGATGTTGAATTCGCCTCATCTAATCACTTCGATGATTGGCTAAAAATTTAGCTCCCATATAGCCGACTTTCCCCTTGAAACGGACTTTGCTCCAGACCTTTCCTTGTTCAAGAATCTCAACCAATTCATTATTGTTGCCGGTCGCCAGAATCTCGCCCGATTCAGAGGGTTTCGATCTCAAATTCAGAAAACCGTCAGGGCTATAGATAAACTTCCGATCGAGTTCCGTGTTATCAATGGTCGCCGCTTCTTTCTTTTTAACTTCGGCTTTCTTTTTTTCGGTGGCCAGTTGTTGTTTCTCTTTTGAAAGTGATTCTTTTTGTTTGGCTATTTCCTCTTTTTCCTTGACAAGCTTTTCGTCTGCCGTTTGTTTTTTAAGATCATCGAGTTCTTTTTTAACTTTTTCAGTTTCGGGATTTGTCCCGCTTTGACCGCAATTTGTCATGCCCGTGGTCATTCCAAGCGAGACGATTAGAATTAAACCTAGTAACCAATATTTTTTACTCATATACAGTATTTTCCTTTTCGTGTTCTCCTCGACACCCTTGCGAGGCGAGCAGCTTTGTGATCTGTTCAAAATAAAGGCGGTAATAAAATTGATCTATCGCCGGGAGCGCAGACAGCCTGTCTGCCCCGTTCCAGCGAATCGATGAACGGGAACGTGCCGAAGGGGAAATCAAGTTCAGTTTTAATCCAGCAGTTTCGCCCTCGACGCTTCGCGCTAAGGCGAGCAGACCAGCAGTCTGCGCTCCCAGCTAAACAACTTTTTTCCTTTTCTTTCGACCTCGGCGGATGAAGGAGGCAGACGAATATTACGCCCGCCCCCCATTTCACCCATCCTTTTACTAACGCCGCTATTGACCGACTCCCGGACAAGTGGTCACCGGAGGTGCATTCTCCCTAACACTAGGGTTCACCCCACATTTCAGGTCTTTTCCATTTACATCCAGTAGGTTGTAGAGATTGGTCCCATGATCGTTATAAAATTTGGTGTCGCCGGAGATGACAAATATTTTGTCGCCTCGTTGACCGACAATTTTGATCGGTTTTTTCAAATTATCCGCCATAATTTTGACGTCACGAGCGTAGATATAGAGCGGCCCGCTCGTCAGAGTGACGGTCTGCCCTTGAATTGCGTCGATATTGATCCTTCCACCATCTTCTATTGCCTGACGCAACGAACCGGGGCCGCTGTCGTTGGTATTTGTAACTGTCTGAGAATCCATATCCGGCACACCAAAACGAAGTCCAATACTCCCATCCTCGTTCCGGATAATGGGAAGGCCTTTTGGAGGATAACCGCCCCGAGCATATTCTTCGCTTAGTTCAAGAATTTCATTTGAAGCCATTTCACCCTCTTCATCAACCCCACCGCCCGGAACCGGACAGAAAAGATGTAAAGATTTTCTGGTGCCATCGGCTATGCTTACTCTGCCAATCAAGAAGGCCTTCTTGATTTTTTCGGTGCAGGAATACTCTAACGGAGTCCGTTTGTCGAAGGTTGTTTTGTAAATCCCCTTGCCAATCGTTAAATCGTAATTGTTAGTTTCGGCACTAATTTGTGACCGAGCCCATCGCTGCGCATCGGAGCAGATCTTCTTATACACCCCTCCGTATTTGGCTACAGTGATATCATTCTTGCTAAATCCATCGTCATACCCACGTTCGCCGCTGTCGTATAAGAATTTGTAATATCGTAGACTGGATGGATTGTCCGCGCGTCCATCATACAGGTCGCGGACGGTATAGCTGACACCCGTCCCAAATGGAAAGGCGGTGAGGCACTGGACTTGATCAGCACGTTCCTTCTTCGCCCGGCTAGATTCCGATTGCAGGATCTTCCAAAACTCAACATACTCTTTGTTATATTGTTTGACTGAGGTATCGCGCCTTTCCCTGGCCTCGGTCCTCCCTTTTGCGTCACCTGCCGCGTCCGCCTGGTTGAGACTTTGCTGTTCCCATTCTATCTGCATTTTTAGGAGACCGAGGTCGAGGTTCATGGCGGCGAATAGATAAGGAAGAGTAGGCCCGGCAGGATACGGCGTGCCCCCCTTATTCTGATAATAAAGCGGAATGTCGGTATAGACGATCCCGGACAGGATCTGAGCCTCATCGAGGGCCTTGCTGAGGCTGGTGTCTTCGGCCAACTTTATCTTCGCCAACGACAGTTTATAACCCTGCTTTCGCGCATTAATGAACGTTTTGTAGTCCTCTTTACTCTTATCGCTGATGTCCTGCAGCCATTCTTTCTCCAGAGATGCTTTCAATTCCTTATAATCGGGTGCCGACTCTTCGGCAAAAAGAATGCCGGCCATCCCGCCGATAGCCTTTGCATACGGGTTCCCTGTCATAGAGAGGACTTTTGCCCCGATCTTGACAAATTTACCCACTTCACCGGGAATTTTTATCTGTGCTTTGGTGGCCGTCGCACTCATTAACAAAACCGTGATGAGCAGCATCGCCACCATCGGACGGATGATTGAAATACCACCAAGATAGGCGAGACACTTGCCCGCCAAACTTCGTTTAAGCGGACTAAAACCTGCATTATCAAAACTTTTCTTTTTCATTTTTTCTCCTTGCGATATTGAATTCCCCTAATTTTTTTCCCTTTTCGCAATAATTGATTTTCGACTTTCATTTGAGCATTGCGTTTTGGTTTCGGTGCCTCGAAACGCTCTAATCCAGGACTTGCCCGGCGTGTTGGTGCCACTCGTCGAAATTTATCCCTTTGGTCGTTTTTTTGGATACATACGCCCCATTCCAAGTCGACTCCCAGTCGCCGTGATGCGTCCCGCCGCCGCTGCCAATACAATCCGGCTGGAAACCGTAAAACCACCAATACATAATTCGAACTTGCTTGTTGGGTCCAACTTCCCGATAGGTGAAATATGTCGGGGCAGTGCCGTTCGTTAAGGTGTTTTTATCGAAATTTTGAACATGCGATTCATTCAGGGGTGTTCCGTCCGTTATGAATCCACCCATTCGACCATCATTCTTGGCGACCTTATTAACGATGTCTATCTGGTCGCGAAATGTCTGCGCGGACATCGGGTAGCCATTGTTACCCGAATTTTTGTCGTAACCCAGCAGTGGAGCGAATTTTGTAACGAGAGGGGGAACATTGGTATAAACCATCACTTCTGCCAGAGATAAAATACCTTTTCCGCTCAGTCTGATCTGGACATAGCGGGCAGGCGCATTTATCAAGATTCCGTGGTGTGAATCTACCGTGCCGGGGACATTGAACGTCGTCCAATTTTTGCGGTCAGTTGAAGTGAATAACTTGAAGTTGGTCAACCGTTCACGACAGCAGTCGGTGCGATTGTAGATGTCGATCTGGGTGAGACTGTATATTTCTTGCAGATCGACCTCCCAATAAGGTTGTTCTTCCAGATCAGTATGAGTGACCGAACTATTTGTGAAATTTCCATCAATGTTGCCGTCAACAGCCTTACGGGAGGTAGGAAGGTATCCATTTGCGATAGTACTTGACTGGAATGTCGGCTTTCCGAGTGCAACATTATAGTTTGATGGCGACGCCGGATTATAGTCTATCTTGGTTGCCGGGTCGATGGGTATGTTCTCCGCAATCGTCAGTGTGTAACTTTGATCAGCCGGATCCGGATTCTTTGGACTTAAGGTTGAACTATATTTTTTACTCCAGAAGTGACTCATCCAGAGTTGTCCGTCATTAGAGAAAGTCATACATTGAGGATCTTCGGAGAAACGGGGATTAGTTGGCTGGATGCAGAAGGTTGCACCTTTGCCATCGCATCCGTTTCCTTGAACCCGGGCAATGGTTATCACGCCTTTGCCGGCCGGAGCGATCG
>JANOEF010000118.1:0-2306 GCA_031413075.1 Acidobacteriota bacterium
TCAAGGTTTTCAAAATCTTGCCTATAATCGGAATAGACAATCGTTTCGTTTAGTTGCCGCAGGATACAACGGCACTTTATGGAAACGGTCATATACACCATCTCCTTGCTCTCCTTAATGGCAAAGGGAAAGAATGAAAGAAGATCACCTATCGGGAAGGGACCAAAGGGGAAATTTCAAAAGCAAATGATTTTTTTCCGTTGCTGTAAAATACTGCAACCCCATTATCTGTTTTGACGGCAAAAGCTGTCTGTTGGGCAAAAATTGTCAAATTGTAAATTGTGACTAAAATGATTCCTAATAATATTTTTTTCATAAAATTCAACCTCTGATACAAATCGCTGTTTTTACGGAAAAAACAGGTCAAAAAAAATTAATTAGTTCTAACCAAACAATAATTATCAAAAATGTTTCAAACCTTAATCTGATTAGCTGTTTCTCGGCAAATCTCTTGTTTCTACGCGAAAGCGCCGAAATAAACAGCCCTGGCAGATTCAAATTTTGAAAAACTGAGTTGAGGCGTGACCTGTTGAGAAGGTTGGTTAAAATGACTTAACCGCAGGAAAACAATCCGCCACTTCAAAAGAAAATCTAAAATTGAGCAAAAAACCCGGTGAGGATTGATTAAAAATCTAAAATCTAAAATCTAAAATTTGTATCTACTGAGCCTGCTTTCTACCGCTCAACGCTTTGTGTTAAACTTCTCCCCAGAGGAGATAAAACTATGCCGGACCTTGAAGTTCCTTGTGTTCAATGTAAAGAGATTTTTCTTTTTACCGAAAAAGAGCAGACAATTCTTTATCAAAGAAATTCGCCGCAGCCGCAGAGATGCCCAAAATGCCGTTCAAAAAAAGCGGCTCTTGGCGAAAATGCTCCGACTCGTTTTGAGATCGTCTGTGATAATTGCGGAAGACACGACCAGGTGCCGTTTCAGCCCAAAGCCGGACGTTCGGTGCTGTGCAAAGAATGTTACAATTCCAGTCGTTCCCGAAGCCGGCACGCCTGATCGTTAGTTCAAAGTTTAGCGTTCAAAGTTCAAAGTTTAGAATCCTTAGAACCTTGAACCTTGAACCTTGAACCTTGAACCTTGAACCTTGAACCTTGAACTTTTATGAGTTTTGAAACTATCAAATACGAATTGGCGGAAAATATTGCCAAAATTACATTTAATCGTCCCGAATCGCTGAACGCTTTGTCGTTTCAGATGACTAAAGACTTGAGTTCCGCGATTGAAAAGGCGGTCACGGACAAGGCTCGGGCCGTAGTTTTGACCGGAGCAGGCCGCGCCTTCAGTTCGGGCGGGGACCTTTTGGGAATGCTCGAAATGCAGAAAAAAGGCCTGATGATCATCGAACCGCTCGAAGCAATGCACCGGGCAATTTTGCAGATTCGTGAAACTCCAATCCCTTTTGTGGCGGCCGTCAATGGCGTCTGTGCGGGGGCGGGAACAAATTTTGCGTTGGCTTGCGATATTGTGATAGCTGACGAAAATGCTGTTTTTAACGAAGCTTTTATCAAAATCGGTCTCTCGCCGGATTGCGGCGGGAGCTTCTTTCTGCCCCGGGTGGCAGGCGAAAAAATTGCCGCTGAACTGATGATGACGGGCGATTCGATTCCGGCCGAACGCGCGCTGGGAATCGGGATGATAAACCGCATAGTGTCGGCAGAAACTCTTGCGGATGAAGCGTTTAAGTTTGCCGCTAAGTTAGCCCGGCAACCGACGGCGGTCATCGGACGAATCAAAAAAATGGTCAACTCGAGTTTTTCGAATAATCTCCGCGCTCAGCTTGATCTGGAAAGAGATTGCCAGCTTGAATCAGGTGGTTCGCCGAATTTTGGTGAAGGCGTGCAGGCATTTTTTGAAAAGCGTCAGGCAAATTTTTCAGGAGATTGATAAAATACTATTTTTCAGGTAAGAAGCCGTTGGGGATTCAAAACCTAGCGGCTTTTTCGATTTTGGATTTTGGATTTTGGATCAATGCAGTTAAAAAGATTCGATTTGTTGCTGATTTTTTGAAAATTTCACTTTTAGCAAATTTTGTTAGCCCCATTTTTATTGGGTTTTCAATTTTGTCGTGAAGCAATTTTTCTTAAATTTCAGCTTTTTCAAAATCTTTTTAACACTAATGATTTTGGATTTTGGATTTTGGATTGCAAATTTGACCGTGAAAGCAATCGAAGATTGTCATGAATTTATCAAATTGGGAGCTCTTAAAAAGTAATCGAAATTTTCGTAACTTATTGATGGGACAATATGTTTCGGAATTGGGGAACTGGTTTAACTTTATTGCCGGGCAAGGCATCGT
>JANOEF010000119.1:0-12900 GCA_031413075.1 Acidobacteriota bacterium
AACACTCAACTCTCACAAGAATTACTCATTTTTCGCCTGAAAAGTCACACTTTTAATTACACCCATCAACTGTGTTGCCTTCACTTATAGCTTGCTTATTCCGTGTTGTCCAGTTTTTATTTCAAAAGTAGCTTGGTTGAGCGTGAATTAAAGAGAAATCTTGAAGTATCGCCAAGGGGAAAGAAATTAGGAGATGGATGGAATTAAATAACCTTGATTCACCTATTTAGAGATTGGAGCAGCGGATTAAAAATCTGCCGAAAACGGTGATGTCCACTGAAGCGGGGAAACAATGAAAAATGGACAATGGACAACGAAGAACCTCATCATACCAAATTGGGTTAAAAAGTTGAGATTAATAACTCCCCTCATTTCAAAGGAGGGGTGCCCGAAGGGCGGGGTGGCTGTTTTTGTTAAACTTTTGGGTAAATTAAGTTTATCCAACCATCTCGCCAACGAAGCCTGGACACTCTTCCAAATCTCAAGGAGGAGAATTATTGCCTCCTTTATTCAAGCAACCTGGTATTATTTTGTCTCAATACCATTTAACCATAAGTTAAGCAGATTTAGATTCACTCTTTTTTGCCCGTTCGTTTGGTTTCAAGCCGCGTTTTCTGAGGCGAATTGATTTTGGCGTGACCTCGATCAGCTCGTCATCGGCAATAAATTCAAGCGCTTGTTCGAGCGATAAGCCTTTGACCGGAACCAGTCGCATCGCTTCATCCGCGCTGGAGGTTCGCATATTGGTCAATTTCTTTTCTTTGATCGGATTAACATCGAGGTCAACCGCCCGGGCATTTTCGCCGATGATCATTCCTTCATAAACCTTGGTTTGGGGATTGATGAATAATGAACCGCGTTCCTGCAAGGCATAAAGCGCATAGGTCATCGCTTCACCCATCCGGTCGGAAACGAGCGAACCGGTTCCGCGTCCGCGCAGGTCACCCATCCATTTATCAAAACGTAAAAAGATCGTGTTGAGCAATCCGGTGCCTTTGGTTTCGGTCAAAAACTCGCCGCGAAAACCGATCAAGCCGCGCGAGGGAACTTCATATTCCAGTCGAACCCGACCCGTTCCGTTATTGATCATTTTGGTCATCTGACCTTTGCGGCGACCCAGGGCTTCAGTCACCACGCCGATAAAATCATCCGGCACATCAATGACGACCTGTTCGATCGGTTCCTGCAATTCGCCGTTTTCACCCCGGCGGGTAATTACTTCGGGCTTGGAAACCTGCAGTTCGTAACCTTCGCGGCGCATCATTTCGATCAGAATCGAAAGTTGAAGTTCACCCCGGCCCGATACCTTGAAACTATCAGGAGATTCGGTTTCGGCAAATCTCAACGCCACATTGCCGAGTAATTCTTTTTCCAGACGATCTCTGATCTGGCGCGAGGTGACGTATTTGCCCTCAAGCCCCGAAAAAGGAGAAGTATTGACTCCGAAAATCATCGAAATGGTCGGCTCGTCCACCGCAATGATCGGCAACGGCTTTGGATTATCAACCAGAGTGATCGTTTCACCGATATTGATGCCTTCGACACCGGCTAATCCGACAATTTCGCCAACTCCTGCCTTATCAACCGTTTCGCGCTTCATCCCCTCAAATACATAGAGTTCTTTGACCCGAGTTTTTTCGATTGAACCGTCACGTTTGGAAATCGCGATTTCCTGGTTCTTAGCGATTTCGCCGGAAAAAATTCTACCGATGGCGATTCTTCCGACAAAAGGATTGTAGTCAATATTGGCGACCAAAACCTGCAAACTATCATCGCGCAAGGCGTGCGGGGTCGGAATCGTTTCGATGATCTGGTCAAATAATGGTTTAAGATTGTTACTCTCGTCGGTTAGATTCTTTTTGGCAATTCCATCACGCGAAATCGAGTAAAGGACAGGGAACTCAATTTGTTTATCGCTCGCGCCGAGGTCAATAAACAGATCGTAGATCTCGTCCAAAACTTCTTCGGGGCGCGAATCCTGTCGGTCAATTTTGTTGACCAAAGCAATCGCCGGAAGCTTTAGTTCCAGTGCTTTACGCAGGACAAAACGGGTTTGCGGCAAGCAGCCTTCGGCCGCATCCACCAACAGGACAATCCCGTCCACCATTTTCAAAACGCGCTCAACCTCTCCGCCAAAATCGGCGTGACCGGGTGTGTCGAGAATGTTGATCTTGTAATCGCCATACCTGACGGAGGCGTTTTTGGCCATGATGGTAATGCCGCGCTCGCGTTCCAGATCCATCGAATCCATGACGCGGTCAGCCACCGTTTCATTATCCCGAAAAGTTCCCGATTGTTTGAGCATCGCGTCAACCAAAGTTGTTTTGCCGTGGTCAACGTGAGCAATAATTGCAATATTACGAATTTTAGAAGTTTCAATCATTTGTTATAAATCAAAGCTATAAGATAAACGGACATAATGACTGATTTATGGGGAAAAGGCAAATTGAGGCGCAAAAAAGCAAAAAAAGACCGCCCATGGTTGAGCGGTCTTTTTTGCTTCTGATTGAGGTTTTGGTTACAGATTTTTCCCGCGTTCGACCATTAAATTGGTCTTCACACTGAATACGCCAAAGACGCTATTGGCTAACAGGCGGGCTAAATTGGCATCGCTCTGATTGGCCACGTATCCTTCTAAAGTGACATGTCCGTTTTTGACAATAACCCGCATCGAAGGGTTTAACGATTGTAAATAGCGGTAAATATTCCCGCCGCGTTGGTCAAATTCTCGGACAATATTCCGCCGAATTTGGTCGTCAAAACTCGAAAGGGGCAAAACCTCGATGGTATCAATGACATCCGTAATGCCTTTGATACTTTCAACCGCGCGTTTAGCCTCGCTTTTAGTGATCGGCTGATGAACCTTACCGGACAAATACACCACTTTTCCTTCAACCTTGAACGAGATCGCGTCAAATACTCCGTAATAATTGAGTTTTAAGATTTCCCTAAACACCTCACGCTCAATTCCTTGTTCGGTATTTTTGCCAAAAACATTGGTCTGGGCCGATGTTGTGACCGATGAAAAAGCTATTATGGCAACCGTAAAAAACAATAAATTTCTTAAATATTTCATAAATTCTCCTTCTGCAAACCTAAAGAGAGTATAAGTGTAAATTAAGTTTGCAGGGGTTTGATGAAGTCCGGACGGTGTAAGATGCCTCACCCGGTTTGATTATTACTAAAGGAGTTTGAAACAAATTTCACAAACGCACTTTGCGTATCGTTTAGGGAATATGATAGTATTTTTCCTTTGTAATCATCCCTTTTTTGTTGTCTTAGACAGAGGAGCAAATATTAAAAATGGCTAAACCAGAACAAATCGGACGAGTCGTTCAAATCATTGGACCGGTCGTTGACGTAGAATTCGATAATTATTTACCACCTATTTATCAAGCCCTGCGGATTACCAGCGAAGGCTTTGACGTTGATACTAAAGTTGACACAATTTGCGAAGTCCAACAACATTTGGGCGAAGGTCGAGTCCGGGCGGTTTCGATGCTGCCGACTGACGGAATGGTGCGCGGGATGAAGGTGATTGACCTTGACGGGCCGATTACGGTGCCGGTCGGAAACGGAACCCTGGGCCGCGTCATGAACGTCATCGGCGATCCGGTGGACGAACTCGGCGAAGTTAAAACCGAAGAACGTGCCTCAATTCACCGACACGCTCCAACCTTTGACGAACAATCAACTTCGCTCGAAATGTTTGAAACGGGAATCAAAGTTATTGACCTGATTCAACCGTTTTTGCGTGGCGGGAAGATTGGTCTTTTCGGCGGGGCGGGCGTCGGTAAAACAGTTCTCATTATGGAACTGATCAACAATGTGGCAATCGGAAGCGATGGCTTTTCGGTGTTCGCCGGCGTTGGCGAACGAACCCGCGAAGGAAACGATTTGCTTCGTGAAATGGTCGAATCAGGCGTCATCAAATATGGCGACGATTTCATGAAGGATTTCAAAGAAAATGATAATTTTGATCTTTCGAAAGTAGATAAATCGAAATTACCGGAATCAAAAGTGGCCCTCGTTTATGGACAGATGACCGAGCCTCCGGGAGCGCGTCTGCGGGTTGCTTTGTCAGGTTTGACGGTGGCTGAATATTTCCGGGATAAAGGAAATGACGTGTTGTTCTTTGTGGATAACATTTTCCGCTTTACTCAGGCCGGTTCCGAAGTTTCGGCACTTTTGGGACGGATGCCTTCAGCGGTGGGTTATCAGCCGACACTTGCTTCGGAAATGGGCGAAATGCAAGAACGCATTACTTCGACCAAAACGGGCGCTATCACTTCGATTCAAGCGGTGTATGTTCCGGCGGACGATTACACCGATCCGGCTCCGGCCACGACCTTTGCCCACTTAGACGCGGTGACAGCACTGTCGCGTCAAATCGTGGAACTCGGAATTTATCCGGCCGTAGACCCGCTGGCTTCAAACTCGCGGATTCTCGACCCGCAAATCGTTGGTGATGAGCATTACAACACTGCCCAAGCCGTCAAGAAAATTTTGCAACGCTACAAAGATTTGCAGGATATTATCGCAATTCTTGGATTGGACGAACTTTCGGAAGATGACAAATTGACCGTGGCTCGAGCCCGTAAAATTCAACGTTTCTTCTCGCAACCGTTCTTTGTCGGCGAACAATTTACCGGCTTAAAAGGTGAGTTTGTAAAAACTGCTGATACCATTAAAGGTTTCAAAGAAATCCTCGAAGGTAAATGCGACGATATGCCTGAACAATCTTTTTATATGGTTGGAACCATCGAACAAGCCCGCGAAAAAGCCAAGAAAATGGCAGCTTCAGCATAATTGTTAATGATAAATTGTTAATGGTTAATTTATGATTTTCAATTAACAATTAACAATTAACAATTAACAATTAACAATTAATTTTATGATTAAATTAGAAATTGTCACTCCTGAAAAAAAGGCGTTAGACGAAACGGTTGAGATGGTCACGATTCCGACCGCCACGGGTGAGATCGGAGTTTTGCCCAGTCATGCACCGTTAATTTCTGCGCTTCAAGCCGGAATATTGTCTTATACCAAGGGAAACACGACTTCAAAATTAGTTATTTCGGACGGATTCGTTGAAGTTGGCGTGAACACGGTTTCAATTTTAGCCGATGTGGCGGAAAAGGCTGATGAAATTGATGTCGAAAAAGCCAAACTTGAAAAGAGCGAAGCAGAAAAAGCGCTTGGAACCTGGAGCGGTTCAGAGGAAGACTTTGAAATCGAAAAAGAAAAACTGGGGCGGGCCGAAGCGCGCTTGCAATTAGCAGCCGGAAGATAGTCAGCCCGAAATCCCGGTTTGGGCATACATAATTGATTAAGGCAAGGATTTAGTTCGTTGCCTTTTTCTTTTGGCAGCATCACTGATAAAGTATTTGACATCGAAGTTGTACTCTGAAGATCAAGGCCATTTTATTTATCATTTTTGTGTTCTCAAACGTGATTTGGGCGCAAAATTCAATCTCCAAAAGTTTGATCCAAAAGGCTGAAAGTATTTCGGGTGATAAGTTCACGCGTTCTGCCAAAACAAAAAATGGGGCGATTATTTACGCTGTCCAAAAGCCGAGTAAGGCGATGCTCAAGGCCATAGACAAAGGGTTAAACGATCTTTTTAAGTTGGCTAAAAAGAATGGATACAAAGCTCGGCTGAAATATTCGGATTACATTATTTTTGTCGCCAAACCGGATCGGTTGACCGATAGTGACGGCAATTACATTCCTAATTTTAAGGTGCCGTTGGGGCAATATGCCGGAACAGATTACGATCAGGGCGGCTTTATGTATGCGGCCGGAATTGTTTTTAGTCAGGAATATGGTGCCTTTATGGTCGCCGAAAACGAAAAGAGATTAGAGCAGGTCACAGAGGTTGTCCGTTTTGAGGGAGAACCTCTGGTCTTGTATCATAATGATCGCAAACGATACGTAGAAACTGCCGACCACAGCAAAGGCGGCGGACATCCGATTTTACAGTAAATGCAAGATTTCTGATGAAAAAAGTAGAATTTCAAATCTTGCATCTTGAATTATAGAGAAAATGTCAATTTACGATTTCAAGCCGATAAGTCTAGCTGAAATAAACACTTATGAACTTGCTTCGCGGCCCAGCAAAGTGACGGTTAAGGATTTTGCGAGTCCCATTGAGGAAAACGATTCGTTAAAAGAATTCCTCGAAAAATTACCGAATATTCTCGCTGTCCAATCAATTCAGGAAATTGTTAAACAAATTAAACGGGCTAAAAGTTTAGGAAAACCAGTTATCTGGGGAATCGGCGGTCATGTTGTCAAAACAGGTCTGGCACCGGTTTTAATTGATTTGATGAATCGCGGTTTTCTGACCGCAATTGCTTCCAACGGCTCGGTTCTGGTTCACGATTGCGAGATTGCTTTGGTCGGATTTACCAGCGAAGATGTTGACGCGACCCTTGGTGAGGGTGATTTTGGGGCGGCCAAAGAAACCGGCGAAATTCTTAATTCAGCTGCCAAAAAAGGGCAAAATGATAACCTCGGATTAGGCGAAGCGATGGGCCGGGAAGTTTTCAACTTAAATCCGGCTAATGCCGATAAATCGCTTCTTTGCCAGACTTACCGTCACAAAATACCTTTTACCGCCCACTTAACAATCGGAGCTGACATCGGAAATTTTCACGCTTCGGCTGACGGCTCGGCACTCGGGCTGACCTCGCATACTGACTTCAAACTTTTCTGCTCAATTGTCAAAGAATTAAACAATGGCGGAGTCTATTTGAATATCGGTTCAGCCGTCACGATGCCCGAAATTTTCTTAAAAGCTGTGACGGTAGTTAGAAATTTAGGCTTTCCGCTGCAAGATTTTACCACCGCCAACTTTGATTTTCTTCAGCATTATCGTCCGCTCGCCAATGTCGTTCGCCGCCCGGTTGCCGACGGTGCCGGACGCGGATTCGCGGTCACCGGACACCACGAAATTATGATCCCACTACTGGCCGCTCACCTGATTTGTTAAAATCTGCAAATCTCTAAAACTAACAGCTGGTCAGCAAAAGTATTGCAACCTATTGAAAATCAAGAAAAGTTTGCAAATAGTTGAGCTAACTTGGTTTTAGGTTTTTATTGATTGTCCATTGTCCATTGTTAATTGTGCATTGGCGCGTACCTTTGTTTTAATATTGTCAACCGAACTCCGAACGTTGAAATTTCACTCCGAAATCTTTCCGGTAAAAATTAATCACTCGAATTGACAGCCTTCCTGCTTTGCCGTATTCTTTATTTACTTATTGAAAACGACTTTCAATTTCAACTATCTAAATAGATTTTATCCGAGATTTCAGAATGTTACAGAAAAAAAACGTAATACTTAGGGTTTTATTGAGTTTGCTGGTCATGCAGTTGACGGTAGCGATGACCCCTGGGCAAGCAAATGCAGGATTCTCCGGCCGTATTACGGATGAAAAAAAAGCTGTGATAATCGGTGCTAAAGTTTTTGCTATCCGCCGGAATATGGAGTTCCAAAAAATTGTCGTGACGGATTCAAACGGAGATTTTCGTTTTGCTAATCTGAGCACGGGGAACTATCAATTAGTTGTAGAAGCTCCAGGATTTGCAGATAGCCGGCAGATGGTAGAAATCGGAAAAATAAATTCGTTGGAAATAGTCTTGCATCTGATTAAACTTGTCGAGGTTGTTTCAATTAGTTCAAGTTATTTAGCAGGTACCGCCGAGGCTTTGGAACAAACAGCGGGTTCGATTCAAACGATTGATAAAATTCAACTTGAACAATCGCGCGTTTTTAATTTTTCCGAAGCTTTAAGAAAAATTTCCGGGGTCAACGTCCGTGACGAGGAAGGTTTCGGATTGCGTCCGAACATCGGAATTCGGGGAACCAACCCGACCCGCTCAACCAAGGTTTTACTGCTCGAAGACGGGCTTCCGCTGGCTTATGCACCATATGGCGACAATGCCTCTTATTATCATCCGCCGGTGGAGCGTTTTGAATCGATCGAGGTCCAAAAAGGGTCGGGGCAAATAGCTTTTGGACCGGTGACAGTGGCCGGTTTAGTCAATTACATCACGCCGAATCCACCCGAAAAGACAACTTTTTCGCTTAAACTGATCGGTGGAAATCGGGATTATTTTAACGGTAACGCCCAATTTGGCGGATCCTTTGGCAAAACGGGTTTAATACTTAATCTCAATCGGAAACAAGGCCGAGGGGCGAGAGAAAACATCCGGAGCGATCTCAATGATCTTAGTTCAAAAATCGTTCAAACGCTCAATCAGAATAATATTTTGACGGCTAAATTGTCTTTTTTTAAGGAAGATTCAAAGATCACTTATTCTGGATTAACCGAAGCTGAATACGCCGAGAATCCTCGTGCGAATCCATTTTTGAATGATAGTTTCAAGGGGTGGCGGACAGGATTTTCTTTGCAGCAGACGACCGTTTTGACACCGAAAATAAATTTAATAACGAACTTTTACCACAATTATTTTTCGCGCGATTGGTGGCGGCAAGCTTCGAATTCAGGACAGCGTCCGAACCGTTTGAATTTAGAGTCGGACTGTCTTTCGATAGCGCATTTAAACACTACCTGCGGAATTGAAGGTCGTTTACGAGATTACCGAACCTGGGGGATTGAACCGCGTTTTAATGCCCAATTTGATATTGGACGACTCCGCAATGATTTGAATTTAGGTTTTCGCTATGCTCGCGAAAATCAAGAACGGATTCAGAAAAATGGCGAGTGGCCGACTTCGCGGGACGGGGTCATCGCCGAAAATAATAACCGCCGCAATGAAGCGGTTTCAGGGTTTGTGCAGAATCGCTTTTTATACCAGGATTTTGCCATAACGGCGGGTGTGCGGATCGAAAAGATTAACTTTGGACGGTTGAATCGTCTCAACCAGACGACGGGCAAAACCGAAATCACCGAAGTCATTCCCGGGTTTGGGGTGACTTCCAATGCTTTCAAAAACACGACCATTTTCGCCGGAGTTCATCGCGGATTTGCGCCGCCGCGAACCGAGGACATCATTTCAAATTCGGGCGGCATCGTTGACCTTGAGGCAGAAAAAAGTTGGAACTACGAAGTTGGGATCCGGACTCGTCCGGTCAAGGGAATTTCTTTGGAATCCACCTTTTTCCGCAATCATTACGAAAATCAAATTGTGGCGGCGAGTGCGGCCGGCGGGGCGGGTGCAACCTTTACCAATGGAGGAGAGACTTTGCAGCAAGGCTTTGAATTTTCAGGCCGAATTGATTCATCCAGTCTTTTTTCGACCAGCTATAACATTTATTTGAATACTAATTACACAAATCTTTTTGACGCCGAATTTCGCGGAAATCGGTTTAGTTCAATTTCAGGTTTGAGCAAAGTTTCGGTCAGCGGAAATCGCCTTCCATACACGCCGAAAAACACTTTAAATGCTTCGCTTGGATACGCTTATCGAAATCTGGATATGTTTGTTGAAAGCAACTATCTGGGCCAGCAATATGCGGATGATTTAAATACCGTCAATCCAATTGCCAACGGACAACGCGGAGCGATTCCAAGTCAAATTTATTGGAACTGGGTTGTCAATTATAAAGTTGAGAAACTCAAATCCGTTTTCTTTATCACAGCGAAGAACATATTTGATCGAACATTTATGGTTGACCGTTCGCGTGGAATATTGCCGAGTAGTCCGAGATTAATTCAGATGGGTTGGAAATTGAGCTTTTAAGTCTGGTTGCGGACGGCTAAATTTAGCGGCACTCGACTAGCGGGTAGTAATTTAGATTTAGAGGGTAGAAAAATGTTCAAATTAAACAAAAAAAAGTGTTGCAAAAAGTACAAAAAAGGAAAGGCGTGTAAAAATTGTCCGCTCAATAAATAATCGGAAAAGTGATTTAAATCATTTTCGGAGAAATACTAATTTGATACGGTTTAAACAGTTAAACGCGATTTATAGATTTTTTGAGGAGTTTTTATGAAAAATAAATTATTCGGAATTTTATTGATACTTATTTTATCGAGCCTGGCCTATGCCCAGACCAAAGAAATCAGCGGAAAAATTAGTGATCAAAACGGTGATGGTTTAGCCGGAGCCACGATTGTTATCAGAAACCTAGCAACCGGATTACAGAGAGTTGTGACCACGGATGAAGTAGGGAATTATAAAATTGAAAAGCTTTCCGAAAACGAATATGAATTAACCATTATTGCCGAGGGGTTTCGGCGAGAAACGCAAAAGGTTCAATCTACTCAGTTAGACATAAAACTTGAAGTTGCTCCGCTCCAAGCCGAAACGACGATTTATTCCGGATCCCGCCAAGAGGAATTACGCGAGAATCTGAATACCAAAGTCGAAGTTATCACACGCACTCAAATAAAAGATTCGGGTTATGAATCAGTGGGTGATTTGCTGAAGGAAATCCCGGGCGTGCTGACTCGCCGTGGTTCGGATACGGGCACTTCGAGCGGGGCGGCCGGTGAACAGATCCAGGGAATCGGTTCGCGCCAGGCACTCGTTTTGCTGGATGGTTTTCCGATAACCAATGCTCGCGGAATCAAAAGTGGGAATATCAATCTGGATCGTCAATCAACCGCCCGTTTAGAGCAGATCGAAGTTGTTAAAGGCTCGGCTTCTGCACTTTACGGCTCGGATGCAATCGGCGGGGTCATCAATTTGATTTCGCGTGAGCCGCGCAAACCGCTGGACGGCTCGATCACCTTTTCGGGCGGTAATTTCGGCATTGTTGATATGCGGTCCGAACTCGGGTTTAAGAAAAATGGTTTTAGTGGTTTTGGTAATATCGAGCGTCATAAAAATAACGGATTTGATTTAACGCCGACGACGATTGATACGACCGGTGCCGGTTTTCACCGTTACGATTATTTTGCCAAACTGAAATATGAATTTTCGGAGAAATTTTACCTGACCGGATTAGCCGATTACAAAAGCGGTAATTCGCAGGGGCGTTCGCTCGGCGAAGCCGGATTCCAGCGTGACGATGTGGACGAAACCAACCAAAGCTACGGGGCCACCGCAAATTGGTCGCCGAATGGCCGGATGGTAGCCCAGTTACGCGGATATTTCAGCCGTTATGATGAAATCGGACGCTATACATTATTGCCGAGTTCTCGCAACCCAAATGAAGTTCGCCAACCGGACGAAAATTTGTTTGAGCGTTTCGGCCGAGTTGACGCCAGCGTTTCGTATGTTTGGGGCGAGCGTCAGGTAATACAATTCGGGGGCGAATGGACGACTGATCGGTACCGGGGTATCAATCGTCTCAGAAATAATGCGGGCGAACGGGCTGAGACCAAAGTGGCGTGGGGGCAAGATAAAATCTTTTTAACCAATTGGGCAACCCTGACGCTCGGACTGCGCTCCGATTCACATTCAATTTTCGGCTCAGCCGTCTCGCCCAAAATCGGCTTAAATATTCGGGCTACCGATCGTTTAAATCTTCGCGCTTCGTGGGGACGTGGTTTCCGGGCGCCGGATTTGGGTCAGCTTTATTTTCGTTTCTTTAATCCGACCAATCTTTATCAAGTTTTTGGCAATCCGAATCTGCGTCCCGAACATTCAGGCTCGTGGCAGGTCGGGGCTGAATATTCCAGCACTAAGAAAGATTATCGTTTTGGCGTGAACTTCTTTCGCAATGATGTCAGAAATTTGATCGAAGCTGTCAATTACGGGTTTGTTCGTTCAACTGCTCAGGCCAGTGGTATTCTCGGAAGTTTAGGGCTTAATCCAAATGATTATGCGGTCAGTTTGAATCGTCTTTTATTTGTTTATCAAAATCTTTCAAACATTTATACGCAGGGAATCGAAACTGATTTTGACATCAAATTGCCGCGAAATTTTGCTTTGAGCGGCGCCTATACTTATCTTGACGCCCGAAACAAACTGGATGATTCCTATTTGCCGGAACGAAGCCGGCATCAGGGCGTGCTGAAACTCGCTTATGATAATCAAAAGCACGGTTTCCGTGCCAATTCACGGGTCAATTTGCTTTCAAAGTGGGAAACTTCCGCCATTACCAACCGCGGTTTAACCGAAAAAATTACCGGTCTTTCTTATCAAACGGTTGATCTGTATGCAGCCAAGTCTTTGAAACGAGGTTTTGAAATATATGGAACAATCGAAAATCTGTTTGATGTCAAAGACCAAAATTTCAATAAACTGCGCCCGAATTCTACCGAACCGTATCCAATCGTCCGACCTGATGCCGGACGCATGCTGCGTCTCGGGATTCGCTACAATTTTTCCCGCGGAAATTAACGCAATTTTATTTTGCCCTTTTGAGTTAAATCAAATAGTTGTAAAAAACATAGAAAACTATGGAAATTACTGCGAAGCAGGACGGTTAAAACCAATGGCGCACTACTCGCCTCTATCCTCTTACTTTTTAAGTGTTGAGGACTACTTTTAACGGTTTGGGTAGTTATCTTGTTTAATTATCTCGAATTTGAAAAGATTGCTTGTCCTCATAGAAGCGTTGGGCTTTTTAATAGCCGAATATCGGCAAGCTCGCTTATGTAACCTGTGTTTCACAGTTTTTCAAATGGTCATTGATTTTTGATAAATACACTGTCAAACATAGACCTCCGATTATTATAAGTCAAGTAATTGCTGTATATGACAGATATTTTGGATGGTTAAATATCGTAATATTTCAAAGAAATTATCATATAATATCATAAACATAATGTTCTTATTTAATACCTCAAAAGGGCTTTGTTGACTGAGCTTTTTAATCGTCTCATCACTCAACTTTTTCAAACTCAACTACCTCATTCTGAAGTGGCTGCCGGAATTCTGACCAGCTTCATGATTTCTCTTAAAACAACTAAGCACCAATGCACAATTTACAATGGACAATGGACAATCAATAAAACCCTAAAACCAAAGTTACTCAACTAT
>JANOEF010000120.1:0-4645 GCA_031413075.1 Acidobacteriota bacterium
GACATTTTTTGTAGATGGCGGACTTACTTGGTTTTATGAGGAGCAATAAAGAAGTTTTCACCACAGAGACACAGAGAACACGGAGATTTTTACGTTAATTTTCTATGCGAACTCTGTGTCTCTGTGGTGAATTTCCTTGGAGAATTTTATGGCACATTACGATTTTATCATCATCGGGACAGGCGCTGGCGGCGGAACGCTTGTTCACAAACTTGCTTCATCGGGCAAAAAGATTTTGGTTTTAGAACGCGGCGATTATGTCAAACGCGATTTGGACAACTGGAATTCTAAGAAAGTAAATGTTGAAGGACATTACAACACAAAGGAAACTTGGTTTGATGGCAAAGGCAAACCGCTTCATCCGCATACGAATTATAATGTCGGCGGAAACACAAAGTTTTACGGTGCGGCACTTTTTCGGATGCGGAAAGAAGACTTCGGGGAACTGAAACATCTCGACGGAATATCTCCTGCGTGGGCAATCAGTTACGACGAACTTGAGCCATATTACGCACAAGCCGAAGAGATGTATTACGTCCACGGCAAACGCGGTGAAGATCCGACCGAACCTTGGTCAAGCAGTGAATTTCCGCATGAAGCCGTTTCTCATGAACCGCGAATTCAGCATTTAGCCGAAGATTTTGAAGCTTTGGGTTGTAAGCCGTTTCACGTTCCGCTTGGCATTCAACTCAAGGAAAACGATCCACGAAGTAAGTGTATTCGTTGCGGCACTTGCGATGGTTTTCCGTGCTTGGTCAATGCCAAAGCCGACTCGCACGTTTGCGGAATTGAGCCTTCGCTTGATTATCCGAATGTCACACTTTTGACCAATGCAATGGTCACAAAACTCGAAACGGATTCGACTGGGAAAAATATTTCCGCAGTTTGCGTAAAAATCGGCGAAATAGAAGAAAGATTTTCGGCTGATGTCGTGGTTGTTTCGGCTGGTGCAATCAATTCAGCCGCGTTGCTTTTGCGGTCTGCTAACGATAAACATCCCAACGGTTTAGCAAATTCCAGTGACCAAGTTGGGCGAAATTATATGGGACACGTTAATTCCGTGATGCTCGCCGTCTCAAAATGTCCGAATCCGACAATTTTTCAGAAAACTCTCGGAATCAACGATTTTTATTTCGGTTCCGAAGATTTTCCGTATCCAATGGGACACATTTCGTTTGTCGGAAAACTTGATGGCGTAACCCTTTCTGCCGGTGCTCCCGCGATTGCCCCCGGATTTACGCTCGATCTTATGGCAAAACATTCGCTCGATTTTTGGCTGACTACGGAAGACCTTCCGCGTCCCGAAAATCGCGTGACGCTCAATAAAAACAACGATATTGTTTTGAGCTACACGCCGAATAATGTGGAAGCACACAAGCAATTGCAAAAGAAACTGAAAGATTTGATGAACAAACAACGCAAGTGCGACATCCACGGCGGCGAATGTCATCAAGGAATTTTTGCACGAAATTTATACTTGGCAGAGCAAATTCCGCTCGCCGGCGTAGCACATCAGAACGGCACGATTCGCTTTGGCGACGATCCAAAAACTTCCGTTTTGGATAAGAATTGCAAGACACATGATGTAGATAATTTGTATGTCGTGGACGGTTCGTTTTTCCCTTCAAGTTCGGCGGTAAATCCCGCGTTGACGATTATGGCGAATGCTTTGCGGGTTGGTGAACATTTGTTGGAACGAGTTTCGTAGGAATTTTGACCACAAAGGACACAGAAAAATGAAAGGAAAGAATTTAACTAATCGTTACCAAATTAGCAGTTTCGTAATTGTTTTTTTTGCATTGCTGGCTTTTTTCCCAGCTTTTGCCCAAGGACAGACGGTTTCAAAGGTTGAAAGTGTCGGCTTTACGGTATCCGATATGGACAAAGCGATTGATTTTTACAGCAATGTTTTGTCATTTGAAAAGATTTCTGATGTCGAAACTTTTGGCACGGAATTTGAACATCTTTCGGGTGTTTTTGGGGCGAGAGTTCGCATCGTGCAGCTGAAATTAGGAAGTGAAATTCTTGAGCTGACCGAATATTTGACCGGCGGCGGACGACCGATTCCCGTTGATTCACGAAGCAATGACAAATGGTTTCAGCATATCGCGATCATCGTTTCAGATATGGACAAAGCGTTTGAAATTCTCCGAAAAAATAAGGTTCGTTTTGCATCAACTACACCGCAAACATTGCCGAAGACAATTCCAAGCGCGGCAGGAATCAGTGCCTTTTACTTTCGGGATTTCGACAATCACGTTCTCGAAATTTTGCACTTTCCCGCAGATAAAGGTGCGAAAAAATGGCACGATTTAGCAAAAACGAACAAGTTATTTTTAGGAATTGATCATACTGCAATGGTGGTCAGCGATTCGGACGAAAGTTTGAAATTTTATCGAGATTCACTCGGCTTGAGTGTGGCGGGAACGAGCGATAATTTCGGCACTGAGCAAGAACATCTCAATAATGTTTTTGGGGCAAAATTACACATCACAGGTTTGCGGACAAAGGAAGACGGAATCGCCGTTGAATTTCTGGAATATGTTGCTCCACGAGACGGAAAAGCGTATCCGAGAGATTCCAAAAGCAACGATTTGTGGCATTGGCAGACGAGTTTTGAGGCGACAAAGACGGACGATTTATCAACTCTTTTGTTGAAAAATAAATACAATTTGATTTCGAGCGGTTTGGTTGATTTTGGTCAAAACAATCTTGGATTCAGGAAGGCATTTGCCGTTAGAGACACGGATTGGCACGCCGTTCGTTTGGTGGAGAAATAATTATGAACACATTTTTATTGAGCTTAATAATCGTATTATCAGCAGTTTTTGTTGGCTGCAACAACACGGAGGCAAAGATGAATCCCGTTTCTACTAATAGCGAAAATGTTGCAATTAAAGGATTTGATGCCGTGGCTTATTTCGCGGCAGATGGTGTGGCAAAAGGAAAGCCGGAATTTGAATTTGTCTGGAATGGAGCAAAATGGCTCTTTTCAAACGGCGAAAATCTCGAAAAATTCAAACAAAATCCTGAGCAATATGCACCTCAATTCGGTGGATATTGTTCGTGGGCAGTTTCGCATGGTTATACCGCCGATAGCGATCCGGAAGCGTGGAAGATTGTTGATAATAAACTTTATCTGAATTACAACTGGAAAGTTAAGGAAAAATGGGAAGCCGAGCAGCAAGGATTAATTCAAACCGGCGAGAAAAATTGGAAGGAATTTAAGACCAACAAGCCTGAACACAAGTAATTTTTTCAGCTATTGGGCGACATAAACAAAATAAATATATGAACGCAGAAACAAAACGAAACGCAGACTCGAAATGGAAAAATTGGGGACCATATTTATCCGAAAGAGCTTGGGGAACAGTCCGCGAAGATTATTCGCAACACGGCTCGGCTTGGGATTTTTTCCCACACGATCACGCACGTTCGCGGGCCTATCGCTGGAATGAAGATGGAATCGCGGGAATTTGCGACAAAAACCAGCATCTTTGTTTCTCCGTCGCATTTTGGAATGGCACCGATCCGATCATAAAAGAGCGAATTTTCGGGCTGACAGGTAGCGAGGGAAATCATGGCGAAGATGTGAAGGAATATTACTTTTATGTGGATTCTACGCCGACGCATTCCTACATGAAGTATCTTTACAAATACAGCCAAGCCGAATTTCCGTATTCAGAAATACTCGAAAAAAATCAAGCGGCGGGAAAATTAAATGCTGAATTTGAACTTCTTGACACAGGTATCTTCAATGATAACAAGTATTTCGATTGCTTTATCGAATATGCGAAAGACGATAAGGACGATATTCTAATAAAAATCACAATCGCAAATCGCGGCAGCGAAACAGCGAACATCAATGTTTTACCGACAATTTGGTTTCGCAATAATTGGTCGTGGGGAAATGCTGATTCCAATTCTAAGATTCCAAATTTGGTTGGGAATGACGAAAATACAATTGAAACGGGTGATTATCGGCTGTTTTGTGAAAACGTCGATGAGCTGCTTTTTTGTGAAAACAACACTAACAAGCAAAAACTTTTTGGTGCCGAAAACGAAACGGAATTCGTGAAAGACGGCATCAATAATTACATCGTGAACGGCGATAAATCGTCGGTAAATTCAGCAAAACAAGGCACAAAAGCGGCGGCAAATTATCTTTTGGAGCTGCAAGGCGGCGAGGAAAAAACGGTTAGGTTGAGACTCAAGTCAGAACCGTCTGCGGTAGCAGATGGTTTATCGTCAGGTAATAAGCCAACTAAAGTTGGAACTCAAAACGCCTTTGACGATTTCGACAAAATATTCAAACTTCGTCAAAAAGAAGCTGATGAATTTTACGGCGAAATTATTCCGAGTAGTTTGTCGGCAGACGCGAAAAACGTGATGCGTCAAGCATTTGCGGGAATGTTGTGGTCGAAACAATTTTATCATTACGACGTTAATCAATGGCTTGAAGGCGATTCAAATCAGCCGAAACCGCCCGCAGAACGCAAAAAAGGTCGCAATAATGAATGGCGACATTTGAACAATGCGGACGTGATTTCAATGCCCGACAAATGGGAATATCCTTGGTATGCGGCTTGGGATTTGGCGTTTCATTGCATTCCGCTGGCTTTGGTTGATGCAAATTTTGCGAAGG
>JANOEF010000121.1:0-2631 GCA_031413075.1 Acidobacteriota bacterium
TCTTCAATGGCTTTATCAATAATATCTTGCATTGTTTTCCCCTCTTTTATAGACAGGGAACGTAAGGCTTCGTGTGTGCTTTCGCTAACTCTGACTTGTGACATATTTTCTGCCCTCCTTATTTCAATTTACGACCGATTAACAATATTGTCAACCAAATAGTTGACAATATTGTTAATATATTTGTCCATAAGATAAAAGATTCTGCCAGAAATTTTAAGATTAGAAGTTTGTCGCAAAAATCGTAGTAAATAAAGTGAATCGGTATTTTGTGAAAATTGGTGGAGAAGTCGAATGTTTTTTCGTTTTCAATCTAAACTCTGCTAAAATTGACCGCGAAGGAGTTTTTTATTTTATGTCGCAAACTATCACTTTAGAATTACCTGACACATTTTTTCAACCGCTTCAACGCACGGCAAAAGCGACCAATTCGCCGATTGAAACCTTGTTGTTAAAGGCTTTACAGAATTCGCTCCCACCGCTTGATGGATTGCCTGATGACATTGCGAAAAATTTAACTCTGCTTGAATCTCTCAGCAATGAAAAACTTTTACGAATATTACGAGAAACTGTTTCTGAAAAAAATCAAAAAGAAATTTCCACATTGCTGTCTAAAAATAGCGAATCTCAATTAACGGAATTAGAGAAAAACAGCCTCGCCAATTTACAGAAAAAAGCAGATTTAGTGATGCTTCGGAAAGCGCGGGCGGCGGTCTTGTTACGTTTTCGCGGTCAACGGTTGCCAACGCTGGCTGAACTTGGACAAAGATAAATGAGCCGTTATATCTCAAACGCCCTCAAAGAAAAAATCAGACAACAAGCAAATTTTCGCTGTGGTTATTGTTTGCGAAGCGAACTTTTAATCGGAATGCCGATGGAATTTGAGCATCTTATTCCGCTGGCTTTGGGAGGGCAAACCGTGGAAGAAAATCTCTGGTTGTCTTGTCGGCGTTGTAATGAGTTTAAAGGCATCCAGATTCAAGGTTTTGACCCCGAAACAAGCGAAAATGCACCACTTTTTAATCCAAGAACTCAAATTTGGAGCGAACATTTTTCTTGGAATATTGACGGAACAGAAGTCATTGGAATAACTCCGACTGGTCGGGTCACAGTCAATACTCTAAATCTAAACAAAGAAATAATTGTGGTTACACGCCGTCTTTGGGTGAGCGTGGGTTGGGTTCCACCTGAAGATTAGTTGTAAATCGTCATTTGCATCCGTGCGAGCGTGAGCCTTGCACGATGTCGCAGTTAAAATCCGAGTTCGGAGTAGAAAATTGAGTTGAGTGTTTGAACGAGCGATGCGCCGTCCAAACTGCAAGCAAACTGCTCGAAGCTCCAGTCAAGCGTCCATTTTTATTGGCTCTGAATTCTGACCCACGCTTCAATTGTCATCGTCCGAGACAGGATTATTTTTATTGTTAAGGGCGATACTGTTGAATGGAGATTACTTTTTTTTTGAGTTGAATAGTTTCTTAGATTGGCGGGCGTAGAACAACCCTTCCTGACCTGTTATCAACTTTAGCTTGAATAATTCCCCTTAATAAGTTTTCAAGATTAATTAAAAAAAGACCAGCTAAACAAATTTGCAGGTCTGGAAGGGTTGCTCTGCGCCCGCTTTTTGCTCAATTTACAATCTTGAAAAAAAATCCCCATTCAAGGCTATATTGTCAGGTTTTATCTATGCGTGGGGCATATCGCGGCACAATGTTTGATGATGTGAACGAAGAGGATTTGCTTTTTTTTAATTGATTATTTCAACTGTTTTAAACAATAAAAAAACGTATTGAGAAGATTGTGTTTAAAAATTTATGGGCAAAATTTATCTCAAGTTTTGACGCGCGTTTTTCTGAATGTAGCGTTGGCTTGATTAAAATCTTTCCAACTCCCATTTTCGAATCGTTCGAATTTTCCCCACTCAGGATTACCAAAATCCCTTCCTTTGATACGGACAGGATTAAGCCAATCCCCCTGACAGCCTTCTATCGGATCATCAATAACCTGCCACTCTTCAGCCCCAATTTCGTATTTGTCTTTGCAAACTCTTTTAGCATCCTCAACTGATTTATACCATTCATCACCAACGCAAAAATTATCTGCCAAAGATGAATAAATATACAAATAAACGCCTTCGTCATACTGATGAATCATTACTCGTTTTATACCAGAATAATTATCTTTTACGGTTGCAACTTTTCTCACTTTAAAATCAAATGTCCCTCTCGTTTAGCCTACGGCTTCCCGCCACCCTTCTTCAACTCTTCCAAAGTCCGTTTCAAATCTTCGAGTTTCTTGCCGGCATCCGCGAGTTTGCCTTGGGATGTCAGTTGTTGATAATCGTTAAATTCCTGAGCGGCACGGTTGACGAGATCCTGCACATTGGTTGAAACAGTCGGCGCGGTTGTTTCTTTTGTCTCTTCTTTTTTGGTGTCTTTGGCATCTTTAGGCTCTTCTTTTTTGCCGGCCGTTTCACCGAACATATTCGCTAAAGCGGCGGCGAAATTCGGGCCGTAGGCGATTCGTTCCTGGGTGGCGAGGACGACCATTCTCAGTTCGGGCATCGGGCTGCGATCTGCTTGGAGAAAAATCGGTTGGACATAGAGCAAACCGTTGCCGACGGGGATCACCATC
>JANOEF010000122.1:0-5319 GCA_031413075.1 Acidobacteriota bacterium
TTCGGCTGAGTATCCGGCCGACAAAGCCTATCGCGATTCGCGCATCAACCGCATTTTTGAAGGCACCAACGAAATCAACCGCTTGCTCATCCCCGGACAATTGATGAAGCGGGCGATGAAAGGCAAACTTGGACTTTTGCAAGCCGCCAAAGCCTTGCAAGACGAGATTATGAATCCGCAAATGTCATTTGACGACGATGATTCATTGCTCGCGATGGAGACGAAACTCGCAGCCAATGCCAAAAAAGTTGCGTTAATGATTCTCGGCACCGCGGCGCAAAAATATATGATGGCACTCGCCGATCAACAAGAAGTTTTGATGAACTGTGCCGACATCATTATGCAAGCCTACGCCATGGAAACCGCAGTTCTCAGGGCGAAAAAGCAAGCCGCTAAAGGCAACGCCGACCGCCAAATTGATATGGCACAAGTTTTCTGCAACGATGCCATCCAAAAAATCGAAGCATCCGCCAAAAACACCATCGCGGGAATGCTCGAAGGTGACGACGCGAAAATGTTGCTCGTCGCCTTAAAGCGTTACACGAAAAATAATTCACCGATTAATACCTTTGCGGCTCGTCAGAGAATTGCCGAGGTGATGATCGGAGCGAATACTTATACATTTTAGTGAATAGTAAATGGTGAATAGTGAATCGTCCGAAGTTGAGAGGCTTCGGACTTTTTTAGGCCCCAAACTGAGTTAAATGATGGTCTAAATGCTTATAAAACATATTGCTCCATTCGGTTTTGGTCAAAACGCCGAAGGAGGCAGATTCTTTGCCGTCAAATTCGTTTTCGCCAAGTTGTCGGGTCTGTTGGATAAAGGCAATTAAACGAGCTTTTTCGGCTTCAAAATCTTTGTCGGATTTCATGATAAACTGCGGGGCGGTCGGGCTGTTTTTCCTGAGCGGTTTATCGCCCGTGACAACTTTTTTGACAAATAATTTAATGATCATTCCCATCAGAAAATTCGGTTTCGGATGTTTGCCGGGTTCATAAACCATTTCGTAACTGACGGAGCAATGCGCCAACATTTGCCCGACCTCCATTTTGCCCCATTGTCTTTGTGATTCGGGCATTAATTCATTGATTCGATTGATAATTTCGTCGGAAACTTCTTTGGTAAAAATATTCGGCAGCGGCATTTTTTTAGTCCTTCACAGTTGAAATTAAAACTTGCGCCTAGTTTAACTCACATTTTTTGAATGGCAAAATCCGATGACTTGTTTAAAAACTTCAACCAAATGCACCTAATAAGCAGGTCAGCAAAAGTTTTGCGACAGATTGAAAAATCAAGAAAAGTTTGCAAATAATTGAGTCACCTTGGTTTTTGGGTTTTCTTCATTGTCCATTGTCCATGGTTAATTGTGCATTGGTGCTTATTGCAGAAAACGGCACTCTCAATTATAATCTTCGAAGAAAAAACACTAGTAAATTCTAACAAAAAAAGCTGCCAAACCGGTTATGGGCTAAATAAATTTTATGAAAATATTGAAGACCTTAATTTTGATTATCGGAATTTTTTTCGGTTTATTTGCCTGTAATTCAAAAAATATTGACGAAAAAGTCGAAAACCAAAATTTCAAAAGTACCGGCATTATCAAAAAAATTAATGCAGAAAAAGGCGAAATCGCAATTGACCACGAAGAAATTCCGAATCTCATGGGGGCGATGACGATGGATTTTCCGGTCAAAGATAAGAAATTGCTCGAACAAGCTAAGGAAAATGACAAAGTGGAATTTGAACTGGTCCGTGAAAATGGAGATTTATTTATTTCAAAGGTTAAAAAGATCGGCGAAGTCACACAAATAAATGCCGGCGAAATATATAAAACCAATTGTGCAAAATGCCACGGCGAGAACGGTGAAGGCGTTGACAAAAAAGGAATTACGTTTTTGAAAGGACACGCTTTGGATCACACTCAAGAAGATTTTATCAAGCGGGTAACCAACGGAAAAGGTGATGAAATGCCTTCATTTAAGGGCAAATTATCGGAAGCGGAAATCAAAGCAGTGGTCAAGTTCGTCCGCGAAGAAATTCAAAGCAAAGTCGATCCGAAAGACAAAGTGCCGCATAAACATTGAGGATATGAAAAAACGCAACTACAAATTTTACATACGCAAATCGCATCGGTATTTGGGCATTTTTATCGGCATCCAATTTTTGCTGTGGACGCTCGGCGGACTTTATTTTTCTTGGACAAATATCAAAGAAATTCGCGGCGATAATCTGAGGAAGGAAGGTGTCCACCTTGATTTTGGAAAAGATTTTGTTTCGCCGAAAATCGTGGTCGCTAGAATCGTAGAAAACAACGATGTGACGATGATTCATAATTTGCGTCTGATCCACATTTCAGGGTCACCGTTCTATGAATTTGCCGTTGTCGATAGAAACAAAACGGAAAAATTTATCGTTGCCGATGCGGTCAACGGCAAAATCCAGGGTGAGATCTCCAAAGAAGAAGCAGAAAAAATTGCGGTTGAATCACTCATCACGCCGCAGAAAGTCCAAGAAACCATTTATTTGACGAAAGAAAATGTCGGCGGGCATCACGAGTATCGGGAAAAGCCTCTGCCAGCCTGGGCAGTCACGTTTGAAGATAATTTGACCGTTTATTTATCGGCCCAAAATGGACAAATCGGTGCATTTCGCACCGTCAATTGGCGAGTTTTTGATTTTTTATGGATGCTTCATACGATGGATTATCAAAACCGCGATGACATCAACAATTATTTTTTACGCGGTTTTTCGATTCTGGGTATTGTCACTATTCTTTCAGGGTTTATGCTGTTTTTTATCAGTTCAAAATTCCCCAGGCGGTTTTTACTCAAGAGATGAAAAGCTATTATTGAATTTAGCATTATTCTGCTTCAATTCAGTTAAACCAAGTTTTTCCCCCAAAGAATCGAGTTTAATTCATCCCTTACCCCCGACCACTAACCACTGTGGAGCATGAGTTATTAATCCCAAACATTAGTTCCTAAACTGTTCAATTGCAGAAAACTAATCTCTAAACTATAATTCTTGTGAAAACGCACTACCAAAATTAACCTGAAAAATACGGACTTTATAACCGTTCATCGTCGAGGATTTTTTCTATGTCAAAAAAACTGCTGCTTTTACTTATTTTCTGTTTCGCTTTCAACATTTCTTTTGCTCAGGCTCAAAAAAATACTGATCCGAATGATAACAACAACATTTTCAAGCCGGTCAAATGGCGTTCAATCGGACCGTTTCGCGGCGGGCGTTCAACCGCTTCGGTGGGCGTGCTGGGCAACCCGAATGTTTATTATATGGGAACGACAGGGGGCGGACTCTGGAAAACAGAAGATGCGGGACTCAGTTGGCGAAATATTTCGGACGGGTATTTTAAAACCGGTTCGGTCGGCGCGATTGCGATTGCCGATAGTGACCCGAATGTCATCTATGTCGGAATGGGCGAACACGCTCCGCGCGGGGTAAAAACGCATCACGGCGACGGCGTTTATAAATCTACGGATGCCGGAAAGACCTGGAAAAAAATCGGTTTAGATGCGACGCAGCATATTTCGCGCATCATTGTTCATCCGAAAAATCCTGATGTGGTTTATGTCGCGGCACAAGGTGCTTTGTATTCCAGTTCAAAAGAACGCGGGCTTTATAAATCGACCGATGGCGGTGCAACCTGGAAAAACACTTTGTATATTGATGAAAAAACGGGTGCAGTAGAACTTTCAATGGATATGAACAACCCCCGCATTATGTATGCGGCGATGTGGGAACACGGACGTCTGCCCTGGAAAGTTATTTCGGGCGGCCCCGGAAGCGGTCTTTATAAGTCAACCGATAGCGGCGAGACTTGGGAAAAAATGACCGAAGGCTTGCCGACCAAAATGGGCAAAATGGCAATTGCCGTCAGCCGTTCAAATCCCGAAAAAGTTTATGCGCTGATTGAAAGCGATTCGTATGAAACTGAACGCGGACTTTACGTTTCCAACAATGCAGGCAAAAGCTGGAGTCAGGTGACAAGCGAACCGCGTCTAGTGCAGCGGGCCTGGTATTACATCGAACTGTTTATTGATCCGAAAAATGAAAATACGATCTATGTTTTGTCTGCCCCGTTCTTACGTTCAAATGACGGCGGCAGGACTTGGGAAACAATCGGCGGAACTCACGGCGATTTTCACGATTTATGGATCAATCCGGATAATCCGAATAATTTTGTTGTTTCAAACGACGGCGGCGCGGGGATAACCTTTAACAAAGGTAGAAGTTTTGCGGCCCAAGACAATATGCCGACGGCTCAATTTTATCGAATCAATGTTGATAATGAGTTTCCTTACAACATTTACGGCGGACAGCAGGATAATAGTTCGGTAAAAATTGCCAGCCGTGCATTTGGGAGTTTTGGGATCGATAATACAAACTGGTCAAGCTCGGCGGGCGGCGAAAGCGCGTTTTTGGCATTTAATCCCGACAAACCCGACTATGTCTTGGGCGGCAGTTATCAAGGCACGATCGAGGTTTTAGACATCAACGCCTCCGCCGGAACAAACATTATGGCGGCTCCGATTCAATATCTCGGACGTGATGCCAAAGACAACAAATACCGGTTTAATTGGAACGCTCCGATCATTTGGAGCAAACACGAACCGAACACTTTTTATCACGGCTCGCAAGTTTTGTTAAAAACCAGCGATATGGGCAAAACCTGGAAAGAAGTTTCGCCTGATTTAACCCGTAACGAAAAAGATAAACAAGGTAAAGGCGGTGAGCCTTACACCAACGAAGCAGTCGGCGCAGAAAATTACGGGACACTGGCCTATGTGATGGAATCGCCGCACGAAAAAGGCGTAATTTGGACGGGAAGCGATGACGGTTATGTTCAACTGACCCGAGACGGCGGCGCCACCTGGAAAAATGTTACACCAAACGGTTTGCAGGAATGTTTGGTAAATGCCATCGAAGTTTCGCCATTCGATAAAGGAACGGCCTATCTTGCGACCACCCGTTATAAATTTAACGACCACCGGCCGGGGCTTTACAAAACAACCGATTACGGCGCAACCTGGACAAAAATTGATAACGGAATTCCATCAAACGCCTTTACCCGAGTCGTCCGGGAGGACGATGTTCGCAAAGATCTGTTGTTTGCCGGAACTGAACTTGGGGTATTTGTTTCGTGGGATGGCGGACGAAACTGGTCGCCGTTTCAGCTGAATTTGCCGGTTGCACCGATCACTGATTTACGGGTTCACAAAGGAAATTTGATCGCCTCAACTTCCGGCAGATCATTTTGGATCCTGGATGATTTGAGTGTTCTGCGGCAGTATAAAAAA
>JANOEF010000123.1:0-3271 GCA_031413075.1 Acidobacteriota bacterium
GGTCAATTTCCGAATTTTGCAATTTTTCGACAAATTTCATCCAGCCATTCATTAAATCCTCGACATCTTCAGGTTTTGGGGTCACGAAATGAATTTGCTCAGAATAATCCCGCATCGTTTGACCAACAAAATTTTGCAAACTACGCCAATCAGATTCGGCATAGCGGCTGTCAACAATTGCATTTTGGAGACTGATAAAACTTTCTTTGGCAGTCGGCTTAAAGTCGGTCGCTCGGGTTAAAGCCGAGACAAAACGCTCAGCCCGGTTTTTACTGACCTTTTCGCCCTCGATGGCAAACGAAGATTTTGTTTCTTTGGTATAGAGAAAATTTACTGCCCTGGCTAAAATTATCGGATCACTTTCGGCAATAATTGATTTAGCCTCTTGGCTAAAGTCTTGTGAAATGAATTTTTCCAGCGTTTCGGTTCGCCGGATCATAGGACAATAATCTCGATTCCCCAATAAATTATCATTGATTCTCTGCCTTTGAATTTGTTTTGTTTTGCCGGTGAAATGCACTTTGGGATTTAACAAATCAACGTAACCAGTTGGCGGAACATCTGGAATATCTAAAATCCTTTCGGTTAAAAATTCATAGAGATACCAGATTTTACGAGCGTAAATACTTGTTTTTTCTGAGCTTATCCAAATTTCGAGTTGTTTTGCTTCGATATTCTCAAATGCCGTCTGCATTACTCCCAAATCAAGCGGTTCATAGCGCATTGCAAATTTTAAATTTTCATACCAACCATCCACACCGTAAGTTTTTGGGTATTGTTCAAAAATAATTCCGTTTTCAATCAGAGTTTTTCTGGCTCCCGCTGAAGCCTTTGACTGAACAACCGGAAATGGAACCTGGAGTTTTAGTTCTTCTATGACTGCCATTAAACCAATTGGATATGGCAAAGATTTTTCGGTATTCTTACTCATTTCAAATTTCTTATTTTAGCACATCCTCTCTATTATTTTCTTAAAGTATCTGTGATAATTTTATTATATTGATACAGAAATGTGAAAACCTTATCTAGTTTGCCATTATAATCCTCGTTTTATTCATTTTTGTTTGTAGCTTTTTTGTTCTTCTAGTGTATCTTATGAAATATAATTGCTCGAAAAATATTGTCAGTATCGTGGTGCTTCGGAAACTGATAAGGCTTCAATAGGTTAAAAAAGTATAACGAAATGATCTTTGAGTCCACTCCGAAAACCTAAAACAAGGTAAAAGGGTTCACAAGTGAAGAGTTTAGTGGAAGTTATGATCGAGTGCAAGTATAATAGAGACTTCACTTAAGAGATCAAAATATGTTTAAGAAAAGTAAAAAACCGCAATTAAATCTGTTCAGTTCGCCGACGGTTTTATTTTCTCAGCGGAACTTGAAAATATATGAAAACCAGGATGCCTGGCATAATAGGTTTCGAGAGCAGGTGACGAACCGGATTGACGAGAATCTTTTTAAGCCTTTATATTGCAGCAATAATGGGACTCCAAATGCCTCTCTCAAGGTGTTAGTGGCGATGATGATCCTCAAAGAAGCGGAAGGGTTGAGTGATGAAAAACTGTTTGAGAATTGTCGCTTTAATCTGTTGACGCGCAGTGCCTTGGGTCTGTTCAATGTCGATGATCCGGTGCCGAGTGAATCGACCTATTATTTGTTTCGGAAACGGATTGTGGAGTATGCCAAAGAAGGGCATGAAAATCTGTTAGAGGTTGTTTTTTCGCAAGTTACCGGCGAGCAATGTTTGGAATTTGAAGTAAGCGGAAAGCGAATCCGGATGGACAGCAAATTAATGTCGAGCAATCTGGCGTGGCTCTCCCGGTATGAATTGGTGCACGAAACGTTGCGATTATTTTACAAAGAAGGCAAAGAAAATGGAAAAATAGAGGCGGCGACAGTCGCGAAGATCGCAGAGATCCTGAAAATGGAGGGCAACAAAATCGTCTATCGTTCTACCAATGAAGAAGTTAAGACGAAATTGCAAGAATTGGGAGAATTGATTTACGAAATATTGGCGATCTTTGGAGAGTCTCAAACAGAGAGTTACCAACTGCTCAAAAGAGTGTTTGAAGAACAGTTTGAGGTAGAGAACAAGGTGGTCAAGGCGCGGGAAAAAGAGAAAATAAGTGCCAAATCAGTGCAGTCACCGCACGATCCGGATTCGACCTATCGGGATAAAGATGGAGATAAGCACAAAGGATACAGCATTAACGTAACGGAAAGTTGTGATGATGAAGGATTAAATCTGATTGGAGAGGTGGAGGTTAGAAACGCCAGTACCTCAGATGTAGATTTTTTGGTCAAAGGAATCACCAAGGCGGAAGAAATATTCACCAACAAAGTGGAAGCAGTCCATGCCGATGGAGCGTATCATAGTCCGGATAATCAGGAGTTTTGTGAGGAAAATAAGATTGACCTACATCTGCACGCGATCCAGGGAGGAAAAGGGAGATACTGCCTTGAAATAAAGGAGGGGTTACTCAGAGTTTACGACACGGTCACGGCGCAAGAAGTGGAAACAAAAGAGATAAAGACGAAAAAAGGCGAGATCAGATGGCGGATCAGAACGGAAAAGGGATTACGATATTTCACGCAAAAAGAGATAAACAATAGCGAGTTGAGAAAAAAGATAGCCGAAACGCCGAAAGAAATACTCCAGAAAAGAAACAATGTCGAAGCAACTATTTTCCAGTTAGGCTATCACTATCCGAACGCGAAAAGCAGATATCGGGGACAAATCAAGCATCAAATGTGGGCTAACTTGAGATGTTTATGGGTGAACTTTGTAAGAATCTTAAAATTCATCACCAAAGGAAGCGAAAAACCATCAAAATCAGCCGATAATTTGTTAATTTCGAGTTTTGCCCGATTCATTTGGGCTTATCAATTTATTTTGGCATTTGTGATTCCAATAAAAGATTGGGAAGTGCCAAAAACTCAATTTTCTCGGACATTAGAAAATTGAGTTATCGGAGAGGACTCATCTTCAGTAAATTTAAAGTGATAAATTTTTTGACCATTTGTCGCGTATAATAAATGAAAAACTATGAAAGATAACAACTGGCAACAAGTGCAGGAAATTTTCAATACAGCCGTTGAGTTAGATGGGCGGGAGCGTCGGGAATTTCTGAAAAACGTTGAAACAAATAAGCAGGAAATTTACAGCGAGGTCATCTCGCTGCTGTCGGCGGACGGATTAGGGGGTGTTTTGCCGAACAGTCAGGCAAATTTTAAGGATCTGTTGGCGGCGGAGACTGAAGAGCTGGATATTTAC
>JANOEF010000124.1:0-7786 GCA_031413075.1 Acidobacteriota bacterium
GCAGATTCCGCCATATTTTGAAGAGATCGAAAGGGTGCGCCCCTATTTTCGCCGGTTACGCGAGATTCGTGATAAACTCTTGCCGAACGGCGCGCTTTCGATGGGAATGAGTCACGATTTTAAGGTGGCAATCGAAGAAGGTGCAACGCATGTCCGGGTCGGAACTGCCATTTTTGGAGAAAGAGAAAAGGTTTAAGATTGAGGATTGTAGGAAAAAATTATGCTGACAATTTCAGTTTATCCAATTATTAGTGCAATTATTTTCTGGGCGACGATAGTTTTTATCGCAGTCCTAATGTTGCGGATGATTTTCAGCTTTAGCGATCCGAATCCATTTGGCAAAGTTGGAAAATTTGCGTATCGCGTGCGGCGAGCCACCGACAGATATGTTCATCCATTCGCGGATTTTCTTTTTATGTGGCGGATTGACAAAAAATATGCGCCGCTTCTGACGGCTTTGGTCTTCGTTATTTTAGCTTATGCCGCGCTGCAAATTATTGGAAATGCGCTGTTTATTACCGACGGTCTGATCGTCAGTTCAACCGCTGGAAATGTTAAGGCAATCATCGGATTCATACTTTACGGCCTTTTGAGCATTTATATTTTGTTTATCTTCTTGCGAATCCTTTCCTCGTGGTTTGTTTTCGGCAAACGGACTTTTTTCGCTTTAGTCCGGCAGGTCACAGACCCCATCATGATCCCGTTCCAAAAACTGATTCCGCCGATCGGAATGCTTGATATTTCAGCCATGATTCTGCTGATTCTGCTTCAGCTTTTGCAAAATATTGTGTTGCGGGCGTTTGTCGCTTAAACGCCCCCGGCTTGTCTGAAAGACCTTCGGCAATAATCAAAAACTTCTTTCAGAATACAGAGAAACAAATTTGTATTTTTCATAAATGGTTGAGTTTACTGAACATGATGACACGTTGATTTTTTCGGTACGGGTCATTCCGCGCTCGTCCCGGAGCGAAATTATCGGCGAATATAACGGTGTCTTGAAAATCAAGTTAAATTCTCCGCCGGTTGACGGCGCGGCCAATGCCGAACTCGTTAAACTCTTGGCGAAGGAATTTGATCTTTCCAAATCGCAGGTCGAAATCTTGAGCGGAAATACCTCCAAATTGAAAAAAGTGAAAATTTCGGGTCTAAATAAAAACGCCCGGCCAGATATTTTCTTCCGGCAATAACGATAAAAGTTACTGAAAATATAGCCAGGCCAAGTTGGAAGAACGAGTTAAAACCTAATTCTGCGGTTTGCAGAAAAAATAAGACGTCCGCTAACAACCCCAACAATAAAACTGAAATAACGGTCAATTCTCTACGCATTTTGTGCCTCCAAACACATTAAAAACGATTGGAGTGACAAAAATGTGACGGCAAAGTTAAGTTACATAAAACTTTTTTGACCGTTTGGCTTTCGGGATTGATTTAGTAGAGAATAAGGTTTGCTTTTTTTAAATTGTATGCGACTTACTTTTTTAGGCACCGGGACATCAACCGGGGTTCCTTCCATCGGTTGTGAATGTGAGACTTGTCTCTCGGAAGATTTTCGGGATAAACGGCTGCGGGTTTCGATTCTCATCGAACACGCGGGGAAAACAGTTTTGGTTGATACCTCATCCGATTTTCGCCAGCAAGCCCTGCGGGCCGGAATTAAATACCTCGATGCGGTTTTGATTACGCATTGTCACGTTGATCATGTTTTCGGGCTTGATGATATTCGCCCGCTAAATTTCCGTTATGGCGCGATGGGAGTTTATGCCAACGAAATCGCCTGGGGTGATTTGCGGCGGATTTTTCAATATATTTTTCAACCCGTCCATTTCGGCGGCGGACTGCCCCAACTGATTCCGCACACGGTCAAACCTAATGCACCGTTCAATTTCGGTAAAGATCTGACGGTTACGCCGCTAGAGGTTATCCACGGTTCATTGCCCGTCATGGCCTATCGTTTTAATGATTTTGCCTATTGCACCGATTTGAAAACGATTCCGCCCGAGTCGCTCGATGGTTTGCGCGATTTGGATGTTTTGGTGCTGGACTGCGTGCGAATCAAACCGCATTCGACGCATTTATGTTTAGCCGAGGCATTGGGCTATATCGAAGATTTGAAGCCGAAACGCGCCTTTTTAACCCATATGAATCACGACCTTAAACACGAACGGGATTCGCGGCTTTTGCCGGATAATGTCAAGTTTGCATATGATGAATTGGTGGTTGAATAACAGATGAGTCTTAAATTTCGCGTTGCTGCAATTTCAGATTTACCTGCCATCGTCCGAATGCTGGCGGACGATTTTCTCGGCTCAACCCGTGAGCGAGACGAAAACCCGTTGCCCGAAAACTACCTCACAGCATTTGCGGAAATTGAGGCGAGTCCGAATATTGAATTAATAGTTGCCGAAATTGACAGTGAAGTAATCGGCACCATGCAGCTGACATTTATTCCGAACCTGGCTTTTCAGGGCGCGACCAGAATGCTGATCGAATCGGTGCGGGTTGACCGCAAACTTCGCGGGCAAGGAATCGGCCAAAAATTTATGGAGTTTGCCATCAATCGGGCCAAAGAAAAAGATTGCCTGTTTGTCCAACTGACAACTGCCGCCGACCGGGTTGACGCGCATCGTTTTTATGCAAATCTGGGATTTTCGGCTTCGCATGTTGGAATGAAATTGAGATTAAAGTGAAAAAAAGGAAAAGTGAAAAGGTGTAAATGTTTTGAGACCTCTCGAAACAACCTTGTGGGTTCGGATAAAAATAAAGTTGAAAGCGTAGCTATTTATTGATGACAAGGGCTTAAACTTTTTAACTTTTTCACGCTTTCGCTTTTCCCCTTTCCTGCGAATTTATGAAAGTTTTTCATGACCTGAATAATGCCAATATTTTGCGTCCGACCTGTTTAACCCTGGGCGTCTTTGACGGTTTGCATCTCGGACACCAGCGGATCATGCAAACGGTGGTGACGCGGGCGGCAGCGACCAATACCACCCCGACTGTCATTACGTTTGACCCGCATCCACGCTCCGTTTTATCGCCCGATAATGCCCCGCCATTATTGCAAACGCTTGACCAGAGGTTGTCGGCCTTTGAGTTTTTGGGAATCAAACAAACCGTCGTCATCCGCTTTGACCAGGAATTTGCCGCCATTGACGCAAATGAATTCTTGCGCGAAACCGTCCACGAACGATTACAGTCCAAAGAAGTCTTTTTGGGCGAAGGCTTTGGATTCGGTAAAAATCGAGCGGGAAACATTGAATTGCTCCGACAAATTTCCCGGGATTTAGGCTTTTTCGCCGAAGAAGTGCCGGAAATTCAACTGCGTGGAATCCGCATTTCGTCCTCCAAGATCCGACAGTTTTTACAAGCCGGAAAAGTTAATCTGGCGCGCCGGATGCTAGGTCGTCCCTACGGTGTCGAAGGTCAAATTGTTCGCGGCTTTCAGCGCGGTCGGACGATTGGTTTCCCGACCGCCAATCTGAAACCGAAAAACCGTGTCGTGCCAAAATATGGAGTTTATGCGACCGCCACCCTGATTGACGATGTTTGGCGGCGAAGTATTACCAATGTTGGAGTGCGTCCGACTTTTGAAAATGAAACCGAGCCTTCGGTCGAGACTTTTATCTTCGATTTTGACAGCGATTTATACGGCGATTCATTGCGGCTGAGATTTTTATATCGGATCCGTGACGAGAAAAAGTTTAGCTCAATGGAGGAGCTCAAGGCGCAGATCAAAAAAGATTGCGACCTTGCGCTTGACTATTTTTCACATGAAGGCGTTCATAATATGTTGAAAATAGTCTAGTTTCGGACATTACTGAGCGGCACGGATATTGCATTTAGCTAGAAACGTTTATTTTAAGATTTTCTGCCCGCCAATTTTCTTGTTTTCGCCTATCTGCAATTTTGAGACCGCTCAGTAATGAGTTTCGGATAAAACTTTCTCAAACTTTTGCACCTCAAAGCACGTTCTATGATTAGATTTGGTAGAATGAATAATTCCCACAAAACCTTCCCGGTCTGCGATTTCTTAATCTTTCGGCGGATGCCAACCGACTGCCACCCAATTCTTGCGGACTCCAACAATTCTTTCTTTATTCAGATGTAATTCGGTCACGGTTGCCCTGCCGATTGGGGTCTTGCCGACAATTTTTGTGAAATTATCGCTCCATTCAAAATGCTCGTTCCAATTTTCGGTTCGCGGATTAAAGATCGGAACAGTTGAGTTTGTGACCGAATCGAAACCTTCGGTTTTATCTGATTTGGCACTATTGCAGATTTCACAAGCCAGCCAAAGATTTTCCTCGACCGTTGCGCCGCCTTTGAAAATAGGAATAATATGGTCAATTTCAAAGGTCGTGTGCGCATATACCATTTGAAATAAACAGTAACCACAACGATATTTGGCAGATTTGCGGACTTTTTCCTTTAATTTTTCAGAAATGCTTTTGCGGTTCATTCAGAGGATAAAGGTTTCATCAATCCGCGTTCAACCGCCACACGCAAGGCCTGGGATTTTCTGAGCAGAGCAATTTCGTAATCTTCCATCATTTCATCAAGCTGTTTCTTTTCATCAGTGGTGAGTTCGCCCTCACCGTTTTTTGCCAGAAGTTTATGCAAAACCCTTTGCTGTTTGATGGGCATTTTGAGTTCGGCAAGGGCGATAACCTCGGCATCAGAAAGTTTTTCGACCTCAGTTTCGTGAGAGCCTTTTTCCAACCAATCAGCCAAAACTTCTTCAATCCGCCGTTTACTTTTTTTAGCCACGGATTGTGCATAATGCCAAATGTTATCTGAAACTTGTAAAGTTACTTCTTGATTCATAACACGAGCATTTTAACATAAGTGAGACCCTATTCAACAAACTTTTCAAATTGCGGACGTTTGACACCAAGGTTTATTGTCGCTCACGATGTTCGCGCTCCCTCCCCCCGCTATTAAATTAGTCACCTTCGGCGACAATGGAATTTTCTTACTTTGAATAAACTTCACATTTGACACAAGACGCATATCTTTCCGCCTTTTTCGCTAAATTTGAATTCTTTCCCTTAAAACTTTCCATAAAACTTTCGCAAACTTTCTCACCTCAAAGCACGTTCTATGATTAGATTTGATAGGCTTTTCGCGAAAACTCCTTTGGTGTTAAAATAAATTTGAGGTGAAATTATGGAACTTACAATCACAGTTTCAGAAAAAACGGAAAAAATCATACGAGAAAAAGCCATGGAAAACAGCAAAGATATTTCCGATTTTGCGGGAAATTTGTTGGAAGAAAAAGTAAAAGAAGATTTTCCCGAAATAATTGAAGATAATTCTAGTGAAAATTATCAAAATCCATTTACTCCTTTTATTGGAATGTTTGCCAGCGGTAAGACCGACACTTCTGAAAAGATGAGCGAAATTTTGTATTCCGAAGATTTTAATCCGGCAGAAGGATTTAACGTGAAAAAATGAACGAATATTTGCTTGATTCGGGCTTTCTTTACGCTTCGATTGATACAACAGACAACCATCACGAATCCGTCAAAAATATTGCTACTCAAATTCGTGGCAATATTGTTTTACCAATCACTGCCATTACCGAAGTTGCATATTTTTTGGCTAAAAATCGAGGTCTTGAGGCAGTCGCGCAATTTTCGGATAGTTTGGCAAATACAAAATTTCAACTTGAAACGCCATCCGCCGAAGATTACATCCGTGCCGCCGAAATTCTCCGCAAATACAATGATGCCAATATTGACTTTGTTGATGCTTGTATCGTAGCCATTGCCGAAAGATTGAACATCACCAAAATTCTCACGATTGACCGCCGACATTTTGGGATTTTTAAGCCGAAACATTGCGAAGCCTTTGAAATCTTTCCATAAAACTTTCGCAAACTTTCTCACCTCAAAGCACGTTCTATGATTAGATTTGGTAGAATGGAAAATATGGAAGATATGAACGAGAACAAGCAAGGGTTAATGGTTAAGGAAAACGTGATTGAGCCGATTTTATTAGACAATATAAACGGACATCATGCTTTAATTCCAACCAAACAACTTCCGATTGCCAAGCAAGTTTCTAATGAAGAAATAATTGCCGAAGAAAAAATGCTTTTGCAGACAGAATCTGCGATTGAAAACAATTATGCGGGTTGGCGCGGCTATCGGCGGCTTTTTCAGGTTTCGGGCGTTATCGGCAAGCTCGCTCTCTATCTTTATCTCGACCAATACGAGATGCACCACTCGCAACAACTCAAGCATGCCGCCGCCCGTCTCGAAACTGCGCGCCGCTTGACTCGATTAGCCGTTCTCGGCGAAAAGTTTTATAAAATCAATCTTTGGTTTTTTCATCAGTTTATGCAGCTGGTGCGTTGGTGGACGCTCGGAAGCGAAGCAAACAAAGAGCTTAACCACGAAAAGCAAGCGGTCTGGCTCAAAGAAAAACTTATCCAACTCGGTCCGACCTTTATCAAAATCGGACAATCACTTGGAACCCGCGCCGACCTTTTACCGCTTCCATTCGTTAAAGCCCTGGGTGAATTGCAGGATAATGTCCCCGCCTTTCCGAACGAAATTGCCTTTGCGCGAATCGAAAAAGAACTCGAAAAAAAAATCAACCAGGTTTATGTCGAATTTGATGTTGAACCGGTCGCGGCGGCTAGTTTAGGGCAAGTGTATCGCGCCAAACTCTTTACCGGGGAAGAGGTGGCGGTCAAAGTCCAGCGTCCGAATTTAGAAGCAATTATCAAAGGCGACATCGAAATTTTACGAAAAGTGGCGAAGTTTGCCGAAAGATTTCCAAAGTTAAACGAAAACGCCGATTGGGCGGGAATGTTGCGGGAATTTGACGAAACAGTCCATGAAGAAATGGATTATGCGTCCGAAGGTAAAAATGCCGAGAGATTTCGCGAGAGTTTCAAAGAGTGGTCAAATATCCACGTCCCGAAGATTTATTGGAGTGCGACCACCTCGAAAGTTTTGACCATGGAATTTATCCACGGCGACAAAGTGACGGATTTGGCGGACCTCAACAGTCGCGGAATTTCGCCTGAAAAGGTCAATCGTCTGCTGATAAAAACTTATCTCAAGCAATTACTCGAAGACGGTTTTTTCCACGCTGACCCGCATCCGGGCAATCTTTTGGTAATGCCTGACGGACGGCTCGCCTTTTTCGATTTCGGAATGGTCGGGCGCATTTCGCCGAAATTACAGGCCAAAATGATTGACGCATTTTTCCATGTGGTGGCCAAAGACCCGGCCGGGATCGCGCAGGATTTGATCGATCTGGACTTTTTGAAATCGGGTGCGGACGAAACCAAAATCAAAGAAGTCGTCATTAAAATGTTTGAGCTGCATCTCAATTTAAAACTGAAAGATGTTAAATTCAAAGAGCTTACTTACGATTTAGCAGATGTTATGTATGATTACCCGTTCCGTCTGCCGTCAAATTTTACCTACATTATGCGGGCGCTGATGACACTCGAAGGTATCGGAATTATCACCGACCCCGAATTCAATTTCTTTGAAACTGCCAAACCTTTTGCCAAAGAATTTATGCTCCGCCGCGAAGGCAAAGATCTGCGGAAAATGGTGGTGGATAAACTACTCGGACGCGATACCGAAGACGGGAAATTTGATTTGGACCGAACCTGGAAATTAGCTAAAATGGCGGCGAAAACGATTTTTAACTTTGGCGGAAATAATAAGTAAAAATTGTCCACAGAGATGCATACAAATAAACACGGATAGAAAGGATAAAATCTGTGTCTGTCTGTGTGCATCTGTGGATTATTATCCTCTTAAAT
>JANOEF010000125.1:0-2598 GCA_031413075.1 Acidobacteriota bacterium
CAATCTCTCAGCCGGTCAAATGGACGAAAATGTGCTGACACCAACCGGCGGCGGGCTTCCACACAATAATATGATGCCGTATTTGACGGTTAATTTTATTATTGCCTTGCGAGGCGTTTTTCCACCGAGAAGTTGAATTATCTAAACTTGGTAAACCCCAAGTTTGACTAAACCCCCTGTCGTTCAAGCATTTCAGTTAATTCAAATTTGACACATTTATCTGTTTCGATAATGATTCAAAGGTGGAAAATCTCCGATTACGACCGGCAAATATTGATGATGAACCGTTTTTGCAAGAGTTGTTCTTCGACCTTAGAAGCCTTGAGTTCAGGGAAGCAGGAATTTCTGAAAGACAGCTCAAGCCTTTATTGGCAATGCAATACAAGGCTCAAAAGCAATCATATAATTTACAGTTTCCAAATGCCGAACATTCAATAATTGAATTTGAAAATACTAAAATCGGACAGCTTTTGATTGATCGGGAGGAGCAAAAAATTCATTTGGTTGACATTTCGTTTTTGCATATTTTTCGTGGCAAAAGGATTGGAAGTTTTTTGTTGGAAAAGTTGAAAGTTGGAGTTGAAACTGTCAGTTTGAGCGTTTTTAAATCGAACTTTGGCGCAATCAGGCTTTACGAAAAACAAGGATTTAGAGTTACCGAGGACAACGGAATATATCTGAAAATGGAGTGGAAAAATGTTGGATAATTTAGGCTATAAAGATTATGCAAGCGAAATAAAGACAAAGTTTCAGCTCGGGGAAACGGAGTTTGAAATTGAACTGATTGAAGTCACCCAAAACAATATTTCGCCACAGCAGGAGTTGTTTTCGTTGATATTTCGAGGCGCAAAAGATAATTTTCTCGAACAAAAAAATTATCACCTTCGCCACGAAAAATTAGGGGAAGGTGAATTATTTCTGGTGCCGATTGCCGAAGCGGCAGACGGCTATCAATACGAGGCGGTATTTAATCGGTTAATCAGCTAAATTCGATTAAATATGGCAATCAACGTCGGCGTTTTTTTGGTTTGCCCTTCGGTCATAAACAACTGAAAATCTCCGAATTGTGGATGATAAACATCGTAGGTTGCCTGGTTTACCTGTTTTGCATCAACACTAAATTCCAACGAAAAACACTCTCCGTCCGTGCTCACAGCGGGGTGTTCCTTAATATCCGTAAGTGTTGCAAAAAAGTGACTTGAATCATCAGAAAGTTGAAACTGACTTCTGATGTGTTTTTGAAACCCGGCGCAAGTTTGACTTGCTAAAACGCGGTCAGATGCCAGGCTCAAAGTCTGGTTTGCCAGCCCAATTCCGGTAACAGCGGCAATTCCGCCCAATCTTACAAAATTTCTTCTGGAAAAATTCATTTTGATAATCTCCTTGAGCCTAAAAGTAATCGCTTATTTTAATAAAGGCAAGAAAAATTTTCAAAATAGTAAAAAAGTGGGTAGAATTAGTGGACTCCCTCTGCGGTTGAGAGATTTACTGAGATTTCGGGCAAAAAAAGACTTGAAAATAACCTGTTATTCTCAAACTAAGCAGTAATGCAAAATTAAAAATGCAAAAAGCCAAATGTCATCAATTATTTGCCAGGTTTTCTTAATTTTCAAGATGTTGCTGAACTTTTGCTGACCTGCTTATCTCAGAATAATTTTGGCGGATAAAAATATTTTTTCTTCAAATGTCTCTTTTCAACTCTCGTTCTCGTAATTATTTAATGAAGGCAAAAAAATTATCGAAATCATAGAACTCGGCAATTCATTGTGAACTCAAGAAAAAAATTGATAAATTCAATTGGCGAGATGACATTTCAATTTTACTTCAGATTGATAGAACGTTTTGTCCGCCAAGGTTAGAAGAACCGGAAAGAAAATTATGTTTCAAACACAAAAAAGTCACGGGAAAACTGAAACAATTTCAAAAGAGGTTTTAAAATAATGAAAAAAATGAGCTTTCTTTTATTGATTTTAATAGTCTTCCAAACGATGAATATCTTCGCCTACGAGCCGGAAATAGGTCACCGGGCGATTGTCACGACAGCCCTCAAGGTTTATTCCCAATGCTTCGAAAACCAGAATTTTTATAGATCCGATGATGCACAAAAACGCGTTTTGCAGGGCGATCTGTCCATGGATCTGGGTTTGGAATTTAACTACAAAGACAGACTCAGTCTGAAAGGTGAAGGCGTCTTTTCTAAATTAATTCGTCCTTTCAACTGGCATTTTTATAATCCCGAGCGAGCGGCATATTCAAAGGTCGGAAAGGTCGAACAGTCTCATATCAGACTGTGGAATGATTTAATTGACGGATTTGACAAAAACAAAGAAGACTACAACAAATTGCTCTTTGTCGGCGGAATAATTCATTTGACCGAAGATTTAACCGTTCCCGCACACGTCGTTCCCGTTTATCACGGACCTACTCAAATAGAATTTTTCGGTCCAACCCGGCTCAAACCGTTAGTTGACTATATGCAGGAAAAGGGCAGTGAATATTCCTCTAAAATACCTGATAAGATCGATTCCATAACGCCCGATACGAATCGGCTCGAAAGTGAGTTGTTAAAAGACAAAACGATTTGTTCAAAAGTAGAAG
>JANOEF010000126.1:0-10745 GCA_031413075.1 Acidobacteriota bacterium
ATTTTTATACCTCCAAACTTTTGCGAAGCGGTGAATACCCAATGCCGAGTGTGCGCGAAATTACCGTGATTTCCGATCTTAACGGCGACGGCAAAATGGAATTTGTGCTGGCTGTTTTTTGTTACGAATATAACAGCCAAACAATTTTTGAGATGAAAAACGGCAAATGGATAACGGCGAAACAAACTGACGAACAACTCAGCGACAAAACCGAATTTAATATCATCAATTTGAACGAAGTAAAGAAAGGCGTAATGGTTGGAACTAAAGGCGATAGTGGTGATTGCGGAAATCCGAGAATTACATTTGAGAGACCTGAAGACTACGATAACGATTCATCGCCGTTTGCAATCGGAGCAAATGCCAAATGGAATCCCGTTCCGCGCCTTCCGCAAGCCATCAGTTTGACGGACAAAACTTACACCAAAATAGTTGCCGACTTTCTGAAAACCAAAGGCATTGCCAAAACCAAAATTAAACTTACCCAAGCCTTTCGGATTGACCTCGAAGGCGACGGAAAAGATGAAATCATCATCACAGGAAAATATTTCAAAAAAGCCAAGGACGGAGAAGAAATTGCAGCCGACGGAAAACAAAGCGCAGGCGATTATTCTTTTGTTTTGCTAAGGAAAATTGTCAAAGGAAAACCGCAGAACATTTTAATCGAAGGCGATTTTTATACCTCCAAACTTTTGCGAAGCGGTGAATACCCAATGCCGAGTGTGCGCGAAATTACCGTGATTTCCGATCTTAACGGCGACGGCAAAATGGAATTTGTGCTGGCTGTTTTTGGTTACGAATATAACAGCCAAACAATTTTTGAGATGAAAAACGGCAAACCCGTCAAGGTTTTGGAATCGGAGTGTGGAGTTTAACAAGCATTTCTGGATGAGGTTAAATGAAGTAGAAATTACGGGAATTCCCGGATTATTAAACAAGGGAGATTTATGAAAACAGGGACAGGAGTTATTATCGGGGTAGTCATTACAATCCTTTTGACAATCGTTCTGGTTGTTGGCGGATTAGTTGGTGGATTTTTTTATCTTGCCGACCTCGGTAATAAGAGAAATGCCCGAGAGACAGAGCAAGCGAAAATTGATGGTCGAGAATTTGGGAAAACTACCAACGAAAACGGCTGTATGGAAAAAGCATTTTCGCTCAAATCGGACATACTTAGCGATTTTCCTGTCACCAAAAACTTTGTTCAAGTATGCTTGAAATCAAGCCAGCCAACACCAAATTTTTGCGACGGCGTGCCAACTTATGACAGTAACTCTGACTGGAACGATAAACAATGCGAAAAAGTCCCTAATAAATATTCTTGTGTTAACGCAATATACGCCAAGCAAAGTTATTGTTCGTATGAAAGAGATAAGAAAAAATGAAACGAAATTACAAATCATCAACGATGATAATAAATTATGGAGAAATTCAGACAATTCATTGCCAAACTCGGCTCGGTCAAACGCCTTGCACTGTTGTCGTTTCTTTGTTTGTTGTTTCAAGCCGTGCTGTTTTATTTAGGTTTGTTCGTTTGTCTATCCGTAATTCAACCGAATCCGCCAACGATGTTTGAAGAAAATACGGCGAACAGTTATAGCCGATTTATGTTTCTGATTGTGCCGCTCATCATATTTTTTTCGGCTTTTGTGAGTTCTTTTTCAGTTTTTTCGATGATTATGCCTAAAGGTTTTTGGCGGCAGATGATTATTCCGGCTTTAATGGTCGGATTAATCCAAATCGTAGCGGTCTTTTTTTCGATAGCTTTGTTATTTGCCGTTCTAATTTACGGGTTGCACTTTATTTTCGCCGTTGTGCCGGTTTTGCTTTTGTTGATATTTTCGATAATGTTCGGAATTAATTCAGCCTATAAAATAGTCAAATAAATATGAAAATAAAATCGTTATTACTTGTTTTTCTAATTCTTTCGAGTGGTTTATCGTGCAGTCGTTTGATGCCAAACCAAGATATGTTTGACCCGGAAACTCTCCGAAAAGTATTCGCCGCGGTTAAAGAAAATGAGATTGGGAAAAAACCGTTGCACGAAATAGAAATTACTGACCACGAAGTTTATTTTGCTACCAGGACAGAAAGATATGTCTATTCCAGAGGTTATTTACGCCAAGCCATATCTAAATCGTTGGGCGAATCGAAGCCTTTTCAACTCACCGAAGTTGACTCTTTTGATTTAGATAAGGCACTCTCAACCGCACTCGAATTCGCCAAGAAAAATTCGTATTTGAAAAACCCGGAAGCAAATCGCATCGTCATTCACAAACAGAGCGTGAGTCGAGACGACAATCTTGTTTCCAATGTTGGCAAACACCGCGACGCAATGCGTTGTGAAATTTATCTTGCCGATTCTGACTCCCAAGCGCAATATACGACCAATTTACAAGGCGCGATTGTTGATGTTGCCGAAACCAACGCCAAGCCGCACCTTAATTTTAGAGACGTAAATCAGATGCAAAAGTCTTTGGCGGAAATCAAACCACTTTTTGGCGGGAAGTTGTCCGTTTTGAGTTTGAGGATTGGAATTGAGAACTTTTCGTTCACAGCACTCGACCCGAAAAATCCTAACGAAAGAAATTATTACCGGATGAATTCGCACGAATTTCTCCGGGCTCAGGAAGATGACCCGAACAGTGTTATGAAAGAAGCAGAAAGAATTATAAAAGAAGCAGAAAGACGAGTTAGAATGCCACCAACGCCGGACCCCGTTTTTTTCAATGTTGACGAGATTGATTTTTCGCTGATTCCGAAAGTAATGCAAAAAACGCTCGAAACCGTCAAAATGTCGGGAGCTAAAGTAGGCTCTATTACAATCGAGATACCTAGGTCTAAGAAAACCGCAGAGATCGAATGGCAGGTCAATGCCTACGGGGATCGGTCGGAAAAAGAAACCGTAACTTTCGACAAACAAGGCAATCTGAAAAACGCGAACTAACAATTATGGATAAACTAATTTGCCAAAAATGCAGAGGCGAAATTTTAAACGAATTTGGCGTAACGCTTACTTATTGCACAAATTGCGGCGCGAGCATCAAAAATTTGCAAGCGGAAAAAACCGTCGCGCTTAACGAAGTTCCGACGCTCGTTTCTCCAAAACCGGTAAACTTTAATTCGCCGCCGAACTCGAAAACGACGCGCAATGTTTTGGGTTGTTTGGGCATCGGTTTCGGGCTTGTATTGCTGTCAATGGTCGGAATTGCCGCTTATTGGTATTGGTCTGTGAAAGCTGAGTATCATCCCGATTATTTCGGCAAAATCGTGCCGCCGACATCGCAAATCGTGCGCGTCGTGGACTTTGAATCGGATTCGCTCGATCCGCATTTGAGAAATGAAGCGATAATTGTCAACGCTTTGTTTGACGGTTTGGCGGAATTTAATAATCAAAACGCCGAATTATCGCCTTCGCTCGCAACGAGTTGGGAGAAAAATGCCGATGCCACCATTTGGACTTTTCGTTTGCGGAAAGATGCAAAATGGTCTGACGGTGCGCCCGTTACCGCCAATGATTTTGTCTATTCGTGGCGGCGTATTCTACATCCTGACTTTAAAGCCGCCACTCTAGCTTATAATCTGATTTCCATCAAAAATGCCGATCTTTACAATACTAGAAAAGCAACCGCGGAAGATTTGGGGGTGCGGGCAATTGATGATTATACTTTGCAGGTAACGATGGAAAAACCGACACCTTTTTTCAATAAAATGATTGCTCAAACTGTTTTTCGTCCCGTTCCGCAGCAAGCGATTGAAAAATTCGGCGAAAATTGGACAAAACCCGAAAATATCGTTACGTCGGGCGCGTTCAAACTGACCGAATTAACGCCGAAAAATCAAACCGTCATCGAACGCAACCCGCAATTTTGGGACAATGCCAAGACAAAACTCGAAAAAATCGTATTTATCTCGCACGAAAAAACTTCACTTTTAAGTTCCGAGCCGATTGATACAGTTGATTTTTATGAAAAGGGCGAAATGGATGTAACTTTCCTGCTGAATTCGCCGAATAAAAATTTCAAAGAAAAAAAAGAAAAAGTCAAAGACTTCATCAGAACAAAAATCAACGGAGCTAATTTTCTATACATCAACACGACGATTAAACCGTTCAGCGATGTTCGCGTTCGTAACGCTTTGAGTTTGGCGATTGACCGCGAGCAATTAAAAAAACAAGACCTCGCCGTTTATCCGACATATTCTTTCACGCCCGATTTCAAAGGCTATGAAAATGCGAAAGGCGGCACATTTAATCCAACCGAAGCCCGCAAGTTATTAGCTGAAGCCGGCTTTTCAAACGGCAATAATTTTCCCGAATTGGAGATCATTTTTAACAATACCAATCTAAACAAAGTTATCGTCGAGTTTGTTCAAGAGCAGTGGCAACGTGAACTCGGTATCAAGGTAAATCTTAAAGCTCAGGAATTTAAAGATTGGTTAAAAGCCAGTAAAGACTTGACTTATCGCGGAGTTGCGGTTGGCGGTTGGGTTGGAGATTATGCCGATCCGCACAGTTTTTTTAGTTTATTTGAAGAGGAAAAAAACTATGCGGGCTGGAATGACACCCGCTTTCGGGAAATGCTTACCAAAGCAAATATCGAAACGGACGAAGCAAAACGCTACCAACTTTTAAACGAAGCCGAAAAATATCTTATCGCACAGCAACCCGTCATTCCTTTAACAAATCAAGTCTATAATATGTTGTGCAAACCATATATCAAAAATCTCGCGCCCAATTCGCTGAAACAAATAAACTGGCGCGAAGTTTATGTGGATGAAAATGTGACGGTTGGCAAACTTTGAAGCCACAATGAAGGTAAAAGGAACGATCTCAGCCGACGGTCGGAGCATCTACTGGCTAAACGGCACCGATTGGCGGCACCGGCTGGTTCGCCGCTCCGACGATGATGAACTGCCGCACGGGAAAAGTGACGTTTTCCAGGATCACGGGCGGGGGCACGATCACGCTGCGCGTCACCAATTTTCCCGAAAAACAACGGCAAAGATAAAAAGAGCGTGTTTCGACTGGATCTTCTTGGCAAAATCGAGAATATCGTCCATCAGAATCGCCGTTTGGATGAAACCTCGTTCGTCTTTTTTCGGCAGCGGCGCGTCGACCGGAACGATATAACCCGGTTCACGCACGTCGCCGGTGGATTTGAGTGTATGCCCGTGCCCCGCGTAATAGATCAACAAACGATTATTCGGCTCGAACGGTGACGCCGCGCGTCTGAGCCCGGACAAAGGGGGGCATCAGAACAAGAGTCAAAATTAAGACCGCGTTGAAGATTTTTTTCATAAATGTTTACCGATTCGGTCGACACCGAGATTCTTTCATACTTTCCGGGAGGTCTATTTTCGGACTGTGACCGGTCACCGGCAGTCTTTCCAGACCCAGCTCATGAGCTGCCGCTCATTCTCAAGGCTCCGATAAACAAGCGCTTCCGCAGTCTTGGTGGTCCTGTTCCTTTTCACGCTCAGGCAGATCCTGTAATTCGTGCCGCGAACAATCTGGCGCATCGCACTGAGGATTTTCGGCTCGCTCAGCGTCTCGCCCGAGTTCTTCCGCTGCGCGCTAAAGGCATACCTGCCCGCTCTGACGACTTCTGCATCCTTAACTGAGACGGCGTCAAAACCGCCCTGTAGTGACCGGGACGCCGCGCCCGCCGCGAGTGCCACGGACAGTAGCAGGATCAGCCCAAATACAAAATTTTCTTTTCTTTCTCTCATAATTTTTCCTCACTCCGTAAAAATCGAAACACAGGTCCTACCGATCATCTGCCTTTGAATACGCCTTTCCTCGGAATTTCACGAACTTTTCCGCCGGATACAGGTTCGAATGCTATAACCAAATTCAACAGTTCGTAGGGCATCGTTAAGTCTCCTTATTTCTTGGTCGAAATAGTTAAAACTTACTCGCTCTGCGTTCTGTTTTCAAATATCAAAAATGGACAAAGTCGAGATCAGAAGGGGTTTTATTATCCCCGGTTCCGCAATGTTGAAACCGGCTAGGGTTTCGGCTTCACCATCCCTCCGACCGACAAAACCAATTCGTCCGCTTTGTACCCTTCTATCTGAGCGAACGGTTTCTGCTTTTTTCCGCTCCCCATATCGATCGCGACCATTTTAGGCACCTGGTCCGAGACAAATTTAACCAGACTTCCGAGCGTGATCTGTCCATTCACATTGGCAGCCTTCCCGCTTAAGCCTTCGACTATCGCCCAGCTAAAATACCCCTGCTTTTTTTCCGCATATTCAAAAGCCCGCTCTCCGACTGAGGTCGCATAGATCGTCGCAAAAGCTTCCACTTCCTGGTTGGCGACATCAAAGGAAAAGCCGCTTTTATAAGCTTCTGACAAGGGATTGATCGAATCGGCCCGCCCGCCGTTCGGATCGTTGCGGCAGGCATCGAGCAAAAACAGGACCTGCCGGACCCCGCTGGCCTTGATCTGGTCCTTTATTTTGTTGACGCTGAGAGCAGTATCTTCCAGGAGCGATATGTCGTCGGTCGAGGTGGCATCCGAAGGAATCAGGAAAGCCTTGTTTTCCCGCTCGATGCCGTGACCGGCGAATGAAACCAGAAAGAGGCCGTCCTTCGGCACCAGACCTTTGAGGTTCGACAGTCTTTTGAGGATATTGGTCCGGGTCGGCTGTCGCTCGGGCGGTTCGGTGGTGGCGAGCAAAATGATCTGATCGGCGGGAAAACCCGCATATTTCTCCAAAGCTTTCGCCAGCGCCTTGGCATCGTTCGCCGCTCCGCCCAGATCGGGAATACTTGAATCCGTGTAATTATCGACTCCAATGACCAGCGCCCAACGCTTATCCTTGCCCGGAAGCTGGGAAACGGTCTTTGGCGGTGGTTCCACCTTCGCGGCGGCAGTCGATTTCCCTAAATAAAAATCTCTTCCAATTGAACCCGAAACCCACGGCACCTGACTTTTTGACTTTTTCCGGACCTCGGTGCTGACATCTCTGAGGATCTCTTCGATCGGCCGATCCGGCGTTTTCATCTGCCGCAAAAGTTCTTCTGTATAAAGTCCGTTTCGACCAGAACCGTCACTACTAACATTTCCCCAAGCTGTCGGATAGGCGATCAAAGTTCCGGGTGGGGGCGGTTTCGGGCCTTCATCTACTTTGTTATTCCGTGAAACCGTGCTATTCCAAGCAAAGGGATTATTTAGAGATGTGTCAAGAATGACGATGTTTTGACTGTTCTTCGCTGATCCCACCTTATTGAGTACGAAATCAAGATTAATCCCACCAATTTCAATATCCTTTTCCTCATTAATTTTCGCATCGACCGGAATCAGAGAAATAACCCCATTAGCCCGCACTCCGTGGCCGGCGTAGAAAAATAAACCGACGCCGCCCTGTTGAGCCAGTTTATCGCTGAACTGCTGGATCAATAACGTCATTTGCTGTTTGGTTTGATCAGTTCCCGACATAACTTCAAACCCGAAATTCGTTAAGGCAGCAGTCATATCGGCGGCATCGTTGGTAGCCGTCCGTAAGGTAATTGTATTTTTATAAGCGCCGTTGCCGATCACTAAAGCGAGCCGCTTTTCAGTCGTGGGTTTGTTGCCGGCGCCGCGATCAAGCTGGGCCGTGATGTTAATTGTGGACAACACAACAGTAAAAACTAAAAACGCGATGTAAAAGTTCTTCATAGGTGCTCACCCCGAACCGCTGATCCCAAAGACCAACGGTCAATATTCATTTTCGGTCCGCGACCGGTCACCGGCACTTCTTCCAGTTCCACTCCAGTAGCTCGAACTTTCCCGTAAACTGATTGACGACCGCTTCCGCCGTTTTCGTCGTGCCGTTTTCCTTCACTCTCAGGCACATTTTGTAATTGAACCCGCGGACGACCTGCATTTGCGCCTTGATCACTTTCAAATGCGTCAATACCCCTCCAGTCTTTTCCTGCTCCGCACGAACCGCAAATTTGGCGGCTTTGACGACCTGCTTGTCTTTGACCGAAATGCGTTTGTACGAGCCGGGCTGCGCCGAGGCGGCCGTGACGCCAAGCGCCGTCAAAAAAACCATCATTCCGATGATCAGTGCTGTTTTCTTTATTTTGTTCATTTCGAGTTTTCTCCTTATTTTTCCTGTTCAACTCTTTTCGATACCTATTCGCCATCCGTCAGGTAAACCGTTTTGATGTACGGCCGGCCTTTGCTGTATCCATAGCCAAAACTGACGAGAAACAGCTGATTATGGAGAAGACCCGTCACGTCGTACCGGCAAACCCCTTTTTTGCAGCCTCTCATCCGCTCCGTCTGGCGCGACGGCATGTCTGAATTTATGCCGCGCTTGATGAGCCAACGCTCGGCCTGCGCGAGTGTTTTGAATGATTTCACTTCGGATTCCGCATCCTCATAGTCCTTGATCCGCGAAAACGAGATGACGAACTTGATCGTCCGGCCGTAGGGACGCTGTTTGTCGAGGCTCGCCAGCCTTTTCTTCGCATAAGCTTTTGAGAAGGCTATGGCGAGCGGCTCGACTGCCTTCGTCTGAGCCTGAACGCCGGTCAGGCAGCCGAACAGGATCAGTCCAAGAATTACAAAAAATCGTTTCATATATTTTCTCATCGCTGTTTAATTGCGTTATTGCCCTTGATACCTATTGATCACTTACTTACACTTTAGATCTGAGAGTTTCCGTAGCGAATGCTGATAATGGTCGATCCGGCGTGGGAATTCAAATTCTGATTGTTTCGTCCGACGCCTAAAAATCGAAAAACTCATGGCCGTAAATATCGACAAATCCTTTTTTGCCGTTCAGCTCTACGACGAAAAGACCTTCCCGGACAAATCCTCCGTAATTATCTAAGTTGTATTTTGGAGGCACCACGACTCGGCCGGTTTTATCGATAATTGCGAGTTTTCTGCCAATTACCACATAGGTAAAGCCGTCTCTGAAATCACCTGCCTGCCCCTCAAATTTAATCGGAATAACCTCCCGCCCGGCATTATCTATGTAACCCCACTTGTCACCCAGCCTGACGCCGGCCAAACCTTCGGAAAAAGAAATGGCCCTGCCATATTTCAGCGGAATTATCTCGCCGCCCGATTTGTTGATAAAGCCCCATTTGTCACCCAGCCGGACTGCTGCTAAACCTTCGGAAAAGGAAGAGACCTGGTCATATTTCAGCGGAATGACTTCGCGCCCGGCCGTGTCGATAAAACCGCACTTTCCGCCAAACTCGACGGCGGCCAAACCTTCGGAAAAGTCGGAAGAATAAGGGTCCTCGTATTTGATCGGAGTGATCTCGCGGCCCGTTTTGTCGATATATCCATTTTTAGTTCCCTTTGCATTATAGATCTGGACCCGGGCAAAGCCTCCGGAAAACGCCAGGATGTGGTCATATTTCGCCGGAACGACCTCGCGGCCCGTCTTATCGATCACCCCTTTTTTTCCATTATAATCCTGACTGCCGGATTTAGTGGTGAAAGCGGCCAGTCCGTCCGAAAAAGGATCTGCATCATCGAATTTCGGCGGGATAACCACCCGGTCGGTTTTATCAATATAACCAAACTTGTCTCCGATCCTGACTGCTGCCAGACCTTCGGAAAACCTTCTGGCAAACGGGTATTTATGCGGTATGAACAATTTGCCCGTTTCATCCACATATCCATAGTCGCCCAGCATCCCGTTTTCTTTCCGCCCGGACAGTAACCGGACGGGTTCGGTAAGTATTCCGTCTTCGAAACTAAAATACAAGGCATAATATTTTTCTTTAATAGCCAGCCTGTGCTGCAGCTTTGGCCAGGCGGCCGAAGCCCTGGCTTTCATTATCCGGTAAAGTTTCAATTCCGCCGCGGCTTTGTAGGCCCCGGAGAATTCCCCGTTTTTTGATTTCGACAAATAATTATCAAATTCCTTTAAGTCGGTGCTGTTTTCAATGGTTTTCCAGAACGCGGCTTCGCCTGTTGCCGGGGTCGAGTTGCCAATTCCGGAATTTGCGGATTCCATAAAATAAAAGGTCTTGAGCGAATTTCCTTCCTTCCACGGAAGCTGCTTCTGCTTCGACCGCTGCCACACTTCGTTCGAAACCGCGCGCACCAACTGGTCGTATTCCTGATCCGGTTTCCTGATCTGTTCCAGTAACGCCGCGGTGAACAATCCGTTGCGCCCCTCGCCGTCCGAGGCTTTTTTGCCCGGTTCCGTCGCATACAGAACCAGTGTCCCGGTCGGCGGAGAGAGCTTAGCCAGGCCGCCGCCCGCGCCCACGTCGCGGTAACCGCTCCATTCAGGGGAAAACGGATTATTCCGACAGGCGTCGAGGATCAGGATGTTCAGCTCGTTATTAGCCGACGTCAGCTTCGCCAGGATCAGCTCGACCGCCACTGACCGATAGCTGACCTCGTCTTCCTCGGCGATACTCGCGTCGACGGGGATCAGGTAGTTCTGCCCTTTGACCTGTATTCCGTGGCCTGCGTAATAAACCAGTCCGACCCCGCCTGAGATACTCAGCCGCCGGCCGAAATCCAGGATCAGCGTCTCCATCTTTTCTTTGTTGAGATCGGTTCCGGAAAAGACCTCGAATCCGAGCTCTTTCAGTACGCGGGTCATGTCGGTCGCGTCATTGACCGGATTCCTGAGCGGCTCGACCTTCGTATAATTCCCGTTCCCGATGACCAGCGCGGTCCGTTTTTCCGCCGTTGGCCTGACCGCAACGCCGCGGTCGGTTTGAGCAAAAACCAACTGGCCGAAGCAGATCTGTAAAAGTAAGATGGATGCGA
>JANOEF010000127.1:0-2100 GCA_031413075.1 Acidobacteriota bacterium
TACAAATTTGCAACCTTGATTGAAAAATTAAATCAAGATTTTATTGATTCGCCAGTTTTGATGATATTGGATAAAGACGAAACTTCAAACACAACTATTGAAGAAATTAGAGATAAATATTTTTCAAAAAATCCAAACCGCTTACATTATTTGAGCAAGCGACAAATTGAAAATTATTTGCTCGATGAAAGTGCAATAAAAAGTCTGGTCTCAGAAAAATTAAGTGGCAAAAATTCATTAGTAAAATGGCAAGTTGAAAATATTAGTGCAAAGTTTAACGTATTTGCCGAACAACAAAAAGACAAAATTTTAAATAATTATTTGAGCGAGTTGTTTATTAATGATTCGTTGGTCAATACAAAACAGCTAGCAGATATTTTGAAATTACTAAAAGATAAGCCTCTTAATAATTCAATCCCTGAATTTACGGGTGAGCTATTCAGAATTGTCGGAATGCGAACATCCGAACTTGGGCAAAAAACGACTTCTGCAAGAGCTGAGTTTGAAAATCAATGGAACAATGGAAATAGCAAAATCGAAATGTGTGACGGCAGAAAATTGTTAAAGTCACTTAAAACTTGGATACAAGACGAATACAAAGTTTCTTTCACAGACAGGGAGCTAATTGAAGCAATGGAGGGTGTTCCAGAAGAGATTTCGTCATTATTGAATAAGTTGACAAAACCTGAAGAATTAAAAGTTGGATGAACTTGCAAGGAAGAAAAACTCTCGTCCTCGGTGCCGGAAAATCGGGCATCACCTCAGCCAGATTTTTGGCTGAACGCGGGGCCGTGGTGGCCTTGCATGACAAACGCGAAGTTGAGACCTGGTCGGCGGAGGCTCGCTCTCTGAAAGAAACTCATCAGGTAGGGTTAATTGGAGGTCAAATTCCATCGTGGCTCTTAGACCAGATTGATCTGGTAGTCATCAGTCCGGGAGTCCCGACCAATACGATTCCGGCCAAATATGTTGACCGGAAAGACGGCGAAGTGATTGGTGAAGTTGAACTTGCGTATCGTTTTATGAAAGGGCGCATCGTCGGCATTACCGGTTCGAACGGTAAAACCACGACCACTACTTTGATCGGAGAACTTTTGAAAAATGCCGGAATTGAAACGCAGGTTGGCGGAAATATCGGAACTGCTTTGATTACTTTGACCGAAACTTCGACCGTCAACAGTTGGACTGTTTGCGAACTTTCCAGTTTTCAACTTGAGACGATTGTTGATTTTCGCCCAAATGTTGCGCTTGGCTTGAACGTCACGCCGAACCATATGGACAGATACGACTTTTTTTCCGATTACGCAGCCGCCAAGCATCGTCTTTTTATGAATCAGACGGCTGACGACGTCGCGATTTTGAATGCGGATGACGAAATAACTGCCAGTTGGAAAGAGGGCTTAAAAGCCGAGGTAGTTTTATTTTCGACGGCTAAAGAACTGGACGAAGGCTTATTTTTACGCGGCCAGGATTTGGTTTGCCGGAGTAGCGGTCAAGAAAAAGTTTTGACCACTCGTCAGGAAATGACGCTCAGAGGGATCCATAATGTCCAGAATGTGCTGGCCGGACTCGCTGCCGGATTGGCCTGCGGCGTTGCTCCCGATTCGATGCGCGAAACGATTGCCAATTTCAAAGCGGTTGAGCATCGTTTGGAATTTGTGACGGAACTGGAAGGCGTGAAGTTTTACAACGATTCCAAAGCGACTTCGGTTGATGCAACTTTGAAAGCGCTTGAGGCCTTGAGCGACGGGCAAGGGGAAATAGTTCTGATCCTCGGCGGACGCGGCAAAAATGCTCCGTATCTCCCGCTGGCGGAGTTAATCAAGGCTCATGTGCGCAAGCTCATTTTAATCGGCGAGGATGCCGACAATATTGAAAATCAACTGGGGAATTTAGCTCAAGTAGTGCGGGCCCGGACGATGCCGGAGGCAGTCGCCAAGAGTTTTGCTTCAGCCGAAAAAGGTGATTCGGTTTTGCTGGCTCCGGCCTGTGCCAGTTTTGATATGTTCGGCAGTTTCGAAGAGCGGGGAAAAAATTTTAAGGAATCAGTTTTAGATTTAACGGACAAACTAACCTCCAAAATCTAAAATCCAAAATCGA
>JANOEF010000128.1:0-2303 GCA_031413075.1 Acidobacteriota bacterium
AATGGCATTTTCAACCAGGGGCTGCAAAATCATATTCGGCACCTTGGCGTCTAAAGTATCGGAAGCAATTACCATCTCAATAGTTAAACGATCGTGAAACCGCATCTGTTCGATCTCGACATATTTTTTCAAAAAATCCAGCTCTTGCTGCAGCGAAACTTCTTGGACCTCAAGTTTTTCCAGCGAAAGCCGCAAGAGATCGCTCAAATTAGTGATCATCTGCTCAGCCGATTCCTGGTCTTTGTAAATTAATTCGGAAATCGTGTTCAGCGTATTAAAAAGAAAATGCGGCTGAAGTTGAAATTTCAGAACCTGGAGCCGGGTTTGTGCCAACCGTGCTTCGAGTTGTGAAGCGGTAATTTCACGTTCACGATATTTGCGGTAATAATCAAGGGCCAACGAAATGGCAATAATCGCCCAATAAATCCCGAAACTGAGATGCAAATTGACCATCAGGAAAAATTGAAAGGCCGCCCAATACGACGGAAAGGACGAACCGGGCGGATAACCGAGTTTGGGTAAAATAAAAGCGTCAATTGACTGTTGAAAAACCGCAACCAGAAGTCCGAGAACGAAATGCAAAGGGATATTGCGGGATAATTTACCGCTTTCGAGCGGAAATTTGTGAGCCAGCCATAAAATTATCGGGGTCAAGGCAAACCAAAGATAACCCGAAAAAATCTGCCATATCAAAACCTGCCAAAAAGGAATTTGGACTTTCATGACCTGATATTGCAAAAAGCCCTGACTGGTAAAAAATAGCGCGAAGAGCGTCCACACGCCCCAAATGGCCAGCCATTTTACTAATTTTGTGTTTGAGGAAATCTCAAGTTTCATAGCTTTTAATTATTGAGCCTTAAACTCGGGTTTTCAACAATAAAACTGTGACAGAACGAAAATGATGGTGACGAACTGCATTTTGTCAGTCTTTTAATTCTTTCAAACGCTCCTCAAACAATTTAGTTGAGACCGTCAGAAAATCGTGAGAGGTCAATAATCCGATTAGTTTTTTGCCCTTCACGATTGGCAAACAGCCGATTTTCTTTTCCCGCATCAGATACAATGCCTCAAGTGTCGGGGTGTCGGGTGAAATGGTGATCAAATCGGTTTTCATGACATCGCGAACAATGATTTCGTCGCTTTTCTTAGCTTTTTCCGAAGCCACCAGCTCAAGCAAATCACGATACGAAATAATTCCGATCAGATTACCTTTATCATCTTCGACCGGAACATGCCGAATATGTTTCCAACTCATCAAATTGGCCGCTAAATCAATCACATCTTCGGGTCTCACGGTAAACAAGTCCGGCGTCATAAATTGTTCAACTGTCCGGTAATTGTCAATCCAGTCAGATTTATCTTTGACCTCCGCCAGTTTCCAGGTGTGAACCGGTTGATTAGTTTCCTGATATTTTTTCATAGTAGCCGCCAACGAACGAAGCCGAACATTTGATTTAGCCATCGGGTTCATTTTTGCCCACGAATCCAAAGCCCACTGCGAACCCGTTTTTTCGCGCGAAACTCGCTCTTCGATAATGCCCAAATACCGCTCAATATCAGCCGCATCAATATTTGCCAAACGCAATCCGTGTCGGGCGCGCGGCAGCAATTCTTCGAGAATCAGGCGTGACGAACGATAATGTTTTCCATCGAGCCAGGAGAGTTGAGACTTCAAACCATAACGGGCGGCCGTAAAAAAATTATCCCGCGCCGCATCAAACGACATAAGCTTGGTGACATCGCCAAATTCCTGCGGCAAAGCCATCATCAACCCTAAGAAAAAGGCCGAGCTGGCCATCTCATCTACCACACTCGGACCGGACGGCAAAAATCGGGCTTCGACCCGCAAGCTCGGTTTTCCGTCCCAAATTCCATAACAGGCCCGATTCCAACGCCAAATCGTGCCATTGTGCATCCGCCACGCCGAAAGCCCCGGAATTCGACCTTTTTCTAGTGTTTCGAGTGAATCTTCTTCTAATTCACGGGTTAAAATAATCCGATATCGGGCCACATCCTCGTGAAATATTTCTAATATCGAATCGTTCACCCAATCTCGTCCAAAGGTAACTCGCGGTGTTTGGTTCCGAGATTGGTGCGTCACGGAACGGGTATCGGTAGCCTGTTGGAAAAGAGCCACGCGCGTTTCGTGCCAGAGCCGCCGGCCAAATAACATCGGCGAATTGACCGCACTGGCTACGACCGCCGCATCAAATATCCGATGAAGCTGGTCGACGGGCAGTGGCAGCGCATTTCCTGGGATACCGCGATCAATGAGATCGGCGACAAGATGATGGAGATCCGCG